>JAPOZD010000319.1 GCA_026706245.1 Alphaproteobacteria bacterium | reverse complement strand
GGCGGCGCCAACGCCGCCATTCGTAATGTTCGCCGCGTTCAACGCGGCGGCGGGGAGGAGGAAACGGAGTGGAACATATCGGAACCCGATGGAGGAACGACATGCAGGATGGTGAAGCCGAGGCCTTGCACGGCCGGGAAGGGGGTAACGCAATGCCGCGCCACCGGGCGGAGATGCGTGAATCCGGCGGCTCGGTGTTATGCCCGGACAGGACAAGGGTTATGCGCCGCGCGCATGCGGATCATGACAGAACATGACACATCATGACGCGGTGCAGGGCCGCTCAGGAGCGCGGGCGGCCGGGGATGTGGTTGAAGATCGATTCCGCGAGCCCGCCGTCGGTCAGGATCACCTGTCCGGTGACATAGCGGGAATCGGGGCCGAGCAGGAAGGCGATGATGTCGGCTATGTCCTCCGGCGTGGCGACCCGGCCCATCGGCACCAGCACCTCACGCGCCGCCTTCACCTCCGGGTCCGCATACATCGCCTCGGTCATCATGGTGCGCACGAGGCCCGGCGAGACGCAGTTGACGCGGATGCCGTCCGCCGCCCATTCCTGGGCCATCTGCTTGGCGAGGATGATGACGCCCGCCTTGCTGGCCGAATAGGCGCCCATGCCGCTATGCGGGTTCATGCCGGACATGGAGGCCGTGACGGCAATCGCGCCTCCGCTGTCCTTCAGATGCGGATGCGCCGCCTTGCCGAGCAGCCAGGTCGCGCGGGTGTTGACGTTCATGGTGAGGTCCCACTCGTCGAGTCCGAGCCTCGTCAGCGGGGCGGGCGCGGCGAGGCCGGCATTGGAAACCAGCGCGTCGATGCCGCCCATGGCGTCCGCCGCCGCCGCGACGAGGCGCGCCGGCTCCTCCGGGTCGCCGAGGTCGCCCATGAAGGGCGTCGCTTCCACCCCTTCCTCGCGCAGTTCGGCGAGCAGGGCGTCGAGCTCGTCCTCATGCGCCCGGTCCACCGCGGCGATATGCGCCGGCCGGTTGCTGCGCCTCGCATCCTGCGCGAGCCTCCGGCAGACCGCCCGCCCGATGCCCCGCGCCGCGCCCGTCACGATGGTCCTCATGCCCCGTGCCTCCCTTTTCCGGCCATGCTACATGAGCAGGCCCGCCGCGCCAGCCCGGCAAGCGGAGAGCAAGGAAACGACATGGCCGACCCCATCCATCACAGGGTCCTGATCCTAGGCTCCGGCCCGGCCGGCTACACGGCCGCCATCTATGCCGCGCGCGCCGCGCTCGGGCCCGGCCTCGTGCAAGGCATGGCGCCGGGCGGGCAGCTCACCATCACCACGGACGTGGAGAACTATCCGGGCTTCGCCGACGTGATCCAGGGCCCGTGGCTGATGGAGCAGATGGAGGTGCAGGCCCGGCATGTCGGCACGGAGACCTATTTCGACATGATCGTCGAATGCGATTTCGAGGCCCGGCCGATGGTCTGCAGGGGCGACAGCGGGCAGGTCTATACGGCCGACGCGGTCGTGATCTCCACGGGCGCGGAGGCGAAGTGGCTGGGTCTGCCGAGCGAAGAGCGCTTCCGGGGCTTCGGCGTCTCGGCCTGCGCCACCTGCGACGGCTTCTTCTTCCGCGACCGCGAGGTGCTGGTGGTGGGCGGCGGCAACACCGCGGTCGAGGAGGCGCTCTACCTTACCAACCACGCCAGCAGGGTCTCGGTGGTGCATCGGCGCGACGCGCTGCGGGCGGAGAAGATCCTCCAGGAGCGCCTCTTCCGGAACGAGAAGATCGAGATGGTCTGGGACACGGTGCTGGAGGAGGTTCTGGGCGGGGGCGAGCCGGCGGGCGTGACCGGGGCGAAACTGCGGCATGTGAAGACGGACGCCGTGACCGAGCGCGCCGTGGACGGCGTGTTCATCGCCATCGGCCACCGGCCCAATACGGACATCTTCCGCGGCCTGCTGGAGATGGACGATGAAGGCTATCTCGTCACCCGCCCGGACAGCACCGTCACTTCCCTGCCGGGCGTGTTCGCGGCCGGCGACGTCAAGGACAAGGTTTTCCGCCAGGCCGTCACCGCCGCCGGCCTCGGCTGCATGGCGGCGCTCGAAGCCGAGAAATACCTGGCAGCGATGGAGTAGCGATATGGCGACTGACAAACTCACGGTGAACGGCATCGAGTACCGCCCGCCCGCGCGGCCGCTGGTCGTGGTCTGCATCGACGGCGGGGACCCGGCCTATATCGAGCACGGCCTGGAAGCGGGCTACCTCCCCAATATCGCCCGCTATAGGCGCGAGGGGTTCCACACGGTGGCGGAAGGCACCATGCCGAGCTTCACCTGCCCCAACAACATGTCCATCGTCACCGGGCGCCCGGCCTCGGTGCATGGCATTTCCGGCAATTTCTACCTCGACCGCGCGACGAACGAACCGGTGGTGATGACCGGCCCCGAATTGCTGGAGGTCAACTCGGTGATGAGCGAATTCTCGCGCAAGGGCGTGCGCGTCGCCTCGATCACCGCAAAGGACAAGCTCCGCCGGCAGCTCCAGAAGGGCATGGACCTCTCGGCCGGCTCGGTCAGCTTCTCCTCCCAGCACGCCGACCGCTGCACGATGGAGGAGAACGGCATCGAGGATGCGCTCGGCTTTGTCGGCCAGCCGCTGCCGGACATGTATTCGGCGGACCTCTCGCTCTTCGTGCTGGATGCCGGGCTGAAGCTGCTGGAAGAGCGCCGCCCGGACATGCTCTACCTCTCGCTCACCGACTACATCCAGCACGCCTATGCGCCGGGGCATCCGGAGGCCGACCGCTTCTATGCGGAGATGGACAGGCGCTTCGGCCGCTTCGAGGAGCTGGGCGCGACCGTGGCGCTCACCGCCGACCACGGCATGAACGACAAGGCGGACGAGGACGGCGAGCCCCGCGTGGTCTGGCTCCAGGACATCCTCGACAACGAGTTCGGCGCGGGGTCGAACATCGTCATCTGCCCCATCACCGATGCCTTTGTGGGCCATCACGGCTCGCTCGGCGGCTTCGTGCGCGTCTATTGCCGCGAGGGGCTGTCCGTCGAGCGGGCGGCCGAGGCCGTCGCGGACGCGCCGGGCGTGGAGCGGGTGCTCGCCCGCGATGCGGCGGCGCGGGAACTCGACCTGCCCTACGGCCGCGAGGGGGACCTGGCGGTGCTGGCCGACATCCACACCGTCATCGGGGCCCGCGAGGCCGACCACGACCTGAGCGGGCTCAAGGGCCATCGGCTGCGCACCCATGGCAGCCTGCACGAGGCCCATGTGCCGATCCTCCTCAGCCGCCCGGTGGGCGACGACTACGCCCGCCGCGCCGAGGAAAGGCGCCTGCACAGCTACGAGGCGTTCGACTACGCGCTCAACGGCATCGTCGATTGACCGGGGCGGGTCGAAACGGAATCGTCCACCGGGCGGCCCCCTATCGTCGCCCCGGACTGCGCGCCAGCGGCGATCCGGGGCCTCTTGCGGCCGGCGTACCCCTTGCGGCGCGAGGCCCCGGCTCGGGGGCCGGGGCGACGATTTGCGGCTAGGCGCGGGTGGCCGCCAGCCACTCGCGCACGCGCGCTTCCGGGTCGGGGTTGAGGGTGATGTCGGTGACGGCGGAGAGGATGTCGGCGCCGGCCTCCAGCACGCCGGGCGCGCGCTCCACCGTCAGGCCCCCGATGGCGACCAGCGGCAGCGCGCCGACGCGCCGCTTCCACTCGCCGACCCGTCCGAGCCCCTGCGGGCCGAAGCGCATCGCCTTCAGGATGGTCGGATAGACGGGCCCGAGCGCCACATAGTCGGGCGCGAGCGCGAGCGCCCGGTCGAGCTCGCCTGCGTCATGCGTGCTGACGCCGAGGCTGAGGCCGGCGGCCCGGACAGCGCCCGGGTCCGCCCCGTCCAGGTCCTCCTGGCCGAGATGCACATAGTCGCAGCCCTCCTCGATGGCGAGCCGCCAGTAGTCGTTGACGATGAGCTGGCAGTCATGCGCCGCGCAGACCGCCTTTGCCCGGCGGATTTCGGCGCGCAGCTCGGCCGCCGGCCGGTCCTTGATGCGCAGTTGCACCAGGCGGATGCCGAGCGGCACCAGCCGTTCCAGCCACTCCGCGCTGTCGAAGATCGGGTAGAAGCGGTCAAGCATCGCCGAGCACGGCCCGGCCGATCACGGGCGTGGAGGGCTCCGCCATGTCGCGCGGCTCCATCGGGTCGGCCTGCCGGGCCGCGCGGCCGGCCGCCACCGCCTGCGCGAAGGCCGCCGCCATCTTCGCCGGGTCGCCCGCGCGCGCCACGGCGGTGTTCAGCAGCACGGCGTCATAGCCGAGCTCCATCGCCGCGGCTGCATGGCTCGGCAGGCCGATGCCGGCGTCCACCACCAGCGGCACATCAGGGAAATGCGCCCGCATGGCGCGCAGCGCGAAGACATTGTTGAGGCCGCGCCCGCTGCCGATCGGCGCGCCCCAGGGCATGAGCACCTCGCAGCCGGCCTGCAGCAGCCGCTCGGCCACCACGAGGTCCTCGGTCGTGTAGGGAAACACCTTGAAGCCGGAGTCGGTCAGGATGCGCGCCGCCTCCACCAGCCCGAACACGTCCGGCTGGAGCGTGTCGTCCTCGCCGATCACCTCCAGCTTGATCCAGTCGGTCTCGAACACCTCGCGGGCCATTTCGGCCGTCGTTACCGCCTCGCGGACGCTGTGGCAGCCGGCGGTGTTGGGCAGCACGCGCACGCCGAGCGAGCGGATCAGCTCCCAGAAACCCTGGCCCGCGCGCGCCGCGCCGGACTCGCGCCGGAGCGACACCGTGACGATATCCACGCCGGATGCGCGGATCGCCTCGCCCAGCACCGCCGGGGAGGGATATTGCGCCGTGCCGAGGAACAGGCGCGAGGTGGGCTCGAAGCCGTAGAAATCCAAGGCCGGTCAGCCTCCCTGCATCGGCGCCACGACCTCCACCGCGTCGCCGTCGGAAAGCGGCGTCGCCGCGCGCAGCCCCTTCGGCAGGAAGGTGCCGTTGAGCGCCGTCGCCACTACGGCCCCGTTATAGCCCTTTTCTTCGAGCAGGTCGGCAAGCGTCGCGGCCTCCGTGGAGACCGGCTCGCCGTTGAGTTCGATGCCGACCGTCATGTCTGCGCTCCGTCGCCGAACACGATGTCCGCCGCCCTGGCCGCCATCGCAGGCGCGAGCAGGAAACCGTGGCGGTAGAGGCCGTTTACATGGAGCCGCCGGCCGTCGCGGACAACCCGGGGCAGGTTGTCGGGGAAGGCGGGGCGCGCATCGGTGCCGATCTCGGCGACCTCCGCCTCGCCGAAGGCCGGGTGCAGCGCATAGACGGCGCTCAGCAGCTCCACCATGGAGCGCGCCGTGATGCGCTTGCGCTCGTCGTTCTCGATGGTGGTTGCGCCCAGCATGAACATGCCGTCGCCGCGCGGCACGAGATAGATCGGGATGCGGGGATGGATGAGGCGGATCGTCCGCGTCAGCCCGACTTCCGGGCTCATGATGTAGAGCATCTCGCCCTTGACGCCGCGCAGCTCCGGCAGGTCGCCGGCCGCGGCGAGGCCCCGGCAATCGACGGTCCACTCGGCCTCCGGAACGGCCTCCTCGCCCCAGCGGACCTCGACGCCCGCCGCCGCCAGCCTGTCCACGAGCGCCGAAAGCGCCCGGCGCGGGTCCAGATGGGCCTCCTCGCGGAAGAACAGCGCGCGCGAGAAGCGCCCTTCCAGCGCCGGCTCGAGTTCGTCGATGCCCTCCCGGTCGAGCCAGTCGAAATTCTCCGTCCGCCGGGCGAAGCGCCGGAGTTCGCCGCTGTCGCGCGCCGGCGCGATCACCAGGCTGCCGCGCCGGACCACGCCGGGCACCCGCGCGGCCCAGAAGTCCGCCGCGCCCTGGCCGAGCGCGACCACTTCCGCCTCGGCATTCTCCCGCTCGCACCAGGGCGCCAGCATGCCGCCGGCATACCAGGAGCACTGGTCGGGCCCGAGACCGGGGCTGCGGTCCACCACCGCGACCTCCGCGCCGCGCTCGGCCAGCACGGTGGCGACGGTCAGGCCGGCAACGCCCGCGCCGATGACGGCAACGCTCGTCATTCGGCCCGGTATCTCGCCGCAAAGGCCTCGTCGATGGTGACGCCGAGGCCCGGCCGGTCCGGAATCTCCAGCATCCCGTCCACGACGGTGAAGTCCTCCACGGCCAACTCATGCAGCATCGGGTTGGCGCCGAGGGAATATTCGACGATGAAGCCGCTGGTCGCCGCCGCGAGCACATGCAGCCCGGCGGCGAAGGTGCAGGCCCCGCCCCAGAGATGCGGGGCGAAGCGGATCTGGTGCGCCGCCGCCAGCGCCTCGATGCGGATGGCCTCGGTGATGCCGCCGGCGATGGAGAGGTCCGGCTGGAAGATGTCCGCCGCACGGAGCAGCGCGAGGTCGCGGAAGGCGAAGCGTGTGAACTCGCTCTCGCCGCTCGCGATGGGAATGTCGGTCGAGGCCCGCACTTCCGCCTGCCCCGCCTTGTCGTCGGCGGTGACGGGCTCTTCCAGCCAGCCGATATGGCAATCCGCGACCGCGCGGCAGAAGCGCTTCGCCTCCGCCGCAGTAAAGGTGCCGTGGGCGTCGCAGAGGATGTCGATATCGGGCCCGAGACCCGCCCGCGCCGCCTTCACGCGCTCGATGGAATGGGCGAGCGTGCCGTCGCCGGAGCCGACGCGCATCTTCACGGCCTTGAAGCCGCCGCGGTCGAGGAAGCCCTGCAGCTCGGCCACGATACCCGCGGTCGGCGCCCAGCCGCCCGAGGCGTAGGCCGGCATGGCGGCGTGCCGGCGCCCGCCGATCAGCTGCCAGACGGGCCGGCCAAGCTCCTTGCCGAGAATATCCCAGAGCGCCATGTCGATGCCGGAAATCGCCGAGACGGTGAGCCCGCGCCGGCCGAGCACCGGAAAGACATGGCCGCGCGAGATCGCATAGTGCGCCCGGCTGCCGTTGTACATCACGTCCCAGAGCCGGGAGATGTCGCGCGGGTCCTCGCCGGTGAGCAGCGGCCCGAGTTCCTGTTCGACGCAGGCCGCGAGCGCGAGATTGTTGCCGGCCGAGCCGACCGCCGCCTTCGCCTCGCCGAAGCCGGTGATGCCGGCATCGGTCTCAACCCGCACCAGGGTCGAGTCGAAGGCGCGCGTCACGCCGAAATCGCTCCGGTGCTGGCGCTCTTCCGGGATCGGCACATGCAGCCAGTCCGCCCGCACCTTCGTGATTTTCATGCGCTCGCCCTTCCGGTCTTGGCCGCATAGGTTTCGCAGAGCGAAGCGGCTTCGTCGAGTGTCGCCGCGACACCGAACACATAGCGGTCGGGCCGGAGCAGCGCCGCCGCGAGGCCGTGAGCGTCCAGCCAGTCCGCTCCCGCCGCGACCGCCGGGATGCAGCAACTCTCCACCGCCGCCGGCTCGCGCAGCAGCAGCACCGGACCCGGCCCCACCGCATCGTCGAGGCGCCGCCCGTCGGCGAGGCGCGGCTGCGGTCCCGGCCGGCCGGCAAGCGCGCTTTCGCCCCAATGCAGCCCCGGCCCGAGGCGGGGACGGATCGTTTCCATCCGGTCCGTGCTCTCCCCCCGCGCGGCGGCAGCGCTCACCATGTCCTCCGTGCCGGTCGCATTCAGCAGCCGCCCCATGCGCACGGCAAGCTCCACATAGTCGCGCACATGGGGGATGCGCTCGCCGGCATAGCTGTCGAGCAGGGCCTCCGGCGCGCCCTGTTGCAGGACGGCTGCCAGCTTCCAGGCGAGGTTGGCCGCGTCGCGGATGCCGGCGCACATGCCCTGGCCCATGAAGGGTGGCGTCTGGTGCGCGGCGTCGCCGGCGATGAACAGGCGTCCCCGCCGCCAGCGCCGCGCGACCGTGGCGTGGAAGGTGTAGATGACGGCGCGTTCGATCTCCGCATCCTCCGGTCCGATCCAGGGCGCGAGCAGCCGCCAGACCGTTCCGGGATCGTCGTCCTCGCCCTCCTCCACCCGGATTTCCCATCGCCGGCGATTGCCGGTGGTGCGCACATAGGTCGCGGGTCTCACGGGGTCGCAGAACTGCCTTGTGTAGTCGCCAAGGTCGGGGCGCGGGCGCTTCAGCAACAGGTCGATCACCAGCCAGCGCTCGTGGAAATCCAGATCCTCGCTGCCGCCGCCTATGGACGCTCGCACACCGGACCGCGCCCCGTCGCAGCCGACGACATAGCGCGCATCCAGGGCCTCCGGGTCCCCGACCTCATGGCCGAGCCGGACCCGGACCCCGGGGAACCGCTCAAGGCCGGCGCGCAACACGCTCTCCAGGGTCGGCTGGTGGAAGCGGTAGCTCTCATGCCAGCCCTGCGGCCCCTCTTCCATCCGCCGCGACCAGTCGAGCATGACCCGCCCCCCGCCGTCCACGAACAGCGTGCCGGGCGAGACATGCGTGCCCGCCGCCACTTCTTCCGCCAGCCCGACCGCCTGGAAGACGCGCATCACCTCGTCGTCAAAATGCACCGCGCGCGGCAGCGCATAGGCCGTCCGGTCGCGCTCGAAGACATCGACCCTGAGGCCGAGGCGGCCCAGCAGGTTGGCGAGCGTGGCGCCTACGGGCCCCAGTCCGACGATGGCAATATCTGCGCTGGCCATGCTTGTCCGGCGGCGGCGGGAGCGGCAGACTCGCACGAGTCCCCGCCTGAGGAGAAGCCGAGGAATGGCGAAGCTGCGCGACATGATTGCCGGCCGGGAGCCCGTGCTGGCGCCGCTGGTGCTGAACCCGCTGATGGCGAAGCTGGCGGAGAATGCCGGCTTTCGCGCGCTCTATCTCGGCGGCGGCGCGACCGGCTATCTGAAGATCTATCTGGAGGCCACGCTGACGGTCACTGAAATGTGTCAGGCAGCTATCGAGATCGGCGCGGCGACGCCCTTGCCGCTCATCTTCGACGCCGCGGCCGGCTTCGGCGACCCGATGCACATGCGCCGCACCATCGCCATGAGCGAGGCGGCCGGCTTCCAGGCCATCGAGATCGAGGACCAGTGGCTGCCGAAGCGCGCTCATCACCATATCGGGCTGGAGCACATGGTGGAGAAGGAGATCATGGCGGCGAAGGTCGCCGAAGCGGTCCGGGCCAGGCGCGGCGAGGACCTGCTGATCGTCGCGCGCACCAACGCCGTGCGCGCCTCGAACATGGACGACGCGCTCGCCCGGGTCGAGGCCTACCGGGCCGCGGGCGCCGACCTGCTGCTGCTCTCGCCGCGCAACGCGGAGGAAGCGCGCTTCATCGCCGAGCGCCTCGGCGGGCCGCTCATGTATCTCGCCAGCCCCGGTGGCATGGCCGATATCGGCCTGAGCGCGCAGGAGATGGCGGACATGGGCTGGAAGATCATCGCCGACCCCCAGACCCAGTTCCTCGCCCTCTATGAAAGGTCCAAGGCGCTCTACCGGGAAATGGCCGCCTCCTTTTCCTCCATGACCCACACGCCCGAAGGCTGGCGCGCGCTCCAGGACGAATTGCATGACGACATCGGGCTGGAGGTGCTGCTCGACATCGAGCGGCGTACGGTGGAGAAGGGGTAGCGGCAGGCTGCCGGGCGTCTTTGGAATTCAGGCTAATTAAAATTCAGATTTTCAATTAGCCTGAAATTGACTAGAGCGGAATCCGATCATGTTGGTCGGTATCCGGCGGCGTTGAAGTAGTTTTTG
>JAPOZD010000428.1 GCA_026706245.1 Alphaproteobacteria bacterium | reverse complement strand
TATCTTGCCACGGTGCGACGGGCTTGTCTCCCTGCGGCTTGGGCGGGTTCCGGGGTAGAGTCGTCCGGAGCCACGCATGCGGGAGCGATGGGATGCAGGCGGTCGTCCGCCGCTTTCTGCGACAGGCCCAACTCTGGACGGCGATCGGGCTGGTCCTCGTTGCAGGCTGGGCGTTCGTCGCCTGGATGACGCTCGACATGGCGCATCCGCTCGTCCGCCTGACGATGCCGTTCGATACCGCCTGGCCCTGGGAAACGGCGGCGGCGGTATTCGTCATGTGGGCGGGGATGATGGTCGCCATGATGCTGCCCTCGGCCGCGCCGGTGATCCTTGCCTTCGACACCGTGGAGCGCGGCGGCGACGGGGCCGGCGGGGCGGCGTCACGGGCGCTGGTCTTCGCCGGGGCCTATCTGCTCGTCTGGATCGGCTGGTCCGCGCTCGCCGCCGGCGCGCAATGGCTGTTGCAGGCGGGCGGGCTGCTGACGCCGATGATCGTGAGCAATTCCGACGGGCTGACGGCGGGATTGCTCGTCCTCGCGGGCCTCTACCAGCTTACGCCGCTGAAGCGGGCTTGCCTGAGGCATTGCCGCACGCCGCTCGGGTTTCTCATGGCGGAGTGGCGCGAGGGGACGCGCGGCGCGCTCGCAATGGGCCTCAGGCACGGCCTTTACTGCGCGGGATGCTGCTGGGCGCTCATGCTGCTGCTGTTCGCGGCCGGCGTCATGAACCCTGTCTGGATCGTATTCCTGACGGTTGTAGTCGCGCTCGAAAAATGGCCGCGCCTGCCGGCCTGGCTCACCTGGGCTTACGGCGCCGCCCTGCTGCTGGCCGGCGCGGCGGTCCTGCTGTAGCCGGCGCCCGCGAGGCTTACGGCCCGGTCCAGTCGAACGGGATGTGCTTGGCGGAGTTGACGTCCCAGGAGAACGCGAAACCGAAGGCATCGACCTTGCAGACGGTCGCCTTGCCCCAGGTGACGAGCTGCGGGCCCGGCCCGGTTTCCGAGCCCGGCGCGTTGGCGAGCCGCGGATATTCGCCGGGATTGCTGGTCGGCCCGGTGAGCGCGTCCGCCCAGGCCGTGACCTTGCCCGCGATATCGACGCCCCAGCGCGACTGGTCGGGCGTGATCTCGAAGGAGATTGCCGCCCGCTCGACCCCGCGCAGCTTGCGGCCCTCGGTGAAGAGCGCGGCCACCTTGCCGGGGAAGCCTCCGGCCCGCCCGCCGATGATGGCTGTCAGCGCCTCGGCCTGGGCGTCGTCCGCGCGGTCGTCGATGAAAAGCCCGGCCTCGCCCTCGGCCTTGCCGGCCCACAGGTCGCCCTCCCAGCGGCCGACCCGGACGAAAGCGAGGTCGTCGAGGACCGTGCCCCCGTAATGCCCGCGTTTGACGTGCCAGAAGAGGACCGACTCGCAGAAATTGTTGTCCGGCGCCTGCGCGAAGGTGCAGGGGCAGGCGACGGCGCAGCTGCAATTGTCGAACCAGTCGCCCACGATGTGCCAGCTAGGCGTATCCGGCATGAGAGCCTCCCCCAGTGCCGCAATCCTGGCGTGGATGCTACGGGATAGCGGGCGGGAGGCGCAACGGGCATTGCGGCCGGCGGCGGGGCGGGGTAGCAGCCGGACCCGGCGAGCAAGGAAGGGAGGCCCCCCATGCGCCTGCAAACGAGTCTTTCGCTGGTCGAGGCCAGTGCCATCGTGACGGAGGCGCTCAGGCTCGGGCGCGAGGCCGGCATGCTGCCGCTTACGGTCGTCGCGCTCGATGCGGGCGGCAAGCTCATCGCCGCTCAGTCGGAAGACGGCTCGGGCCTGCTGCGCTTCGACATCGCCTTCGGCAAGGCGTGGGGCGCGCTCGGCATGGGCATCTCGAGCCGCCTCATACGGGACCGCCTGGCCGCCCGCCCGGCCTTCCAGGCCGCGCTCGCCGCTGCGTCGGACGGGCGGTTCGTCCCGGTGCCGGGCGGCGTGCTGGTGCAGACCGGCGAGGGCGTCACCATCGGGGCCGTGGGCGTCAGCGGCGACACCTCGGAGAAGGACGAATACTGCGCCGTCGAGGCGATCGGGAGCGCCGGCCTTGTCCCGGAACCTACCGAGCCGGACCCGGACTGGCGCGGCTCGTCGCTGTCGGACCGTTAGCCCTTGATGACATGCTCCTTCGTCACGACGAAGGCGAGGCGGGCCTCGTCGAGGAAGTTGGTCTCGTCGGCGCGGGTGGTCGCGTAGGCTTCCGAGGCGGCGGAGGCGCGCATGGCGTCGGTGTCGTCGAACCATGTGATCGCGAGGCCGTCCAGCGCCGGCTGCCTGCCGTCCCGGTAGGCGCCGGAGCGGACGTGGTTCTGCACATAGCGGCGTATCTGCGTGATCCCGGCGGCGATGGGGCCGTGTGTGCGGCGCCAGTAGTTCTGGAAGGCGCCCACTGCCATGCCGGGCTTGCGATGGATAAGTTCGATGTTCTTCACGCCGCCCCCGGGCCGCTCGCCGTCCACGATCACATGCTCCTCGACCAGCAGCGTCGCCATGTTCGCCCGGTCGATGAAGCGCGCCTCGTCCTCGCAGAGCGCCTCGAATTCCGGAAGCGAGGCGTTGCGGCGTAGCGTCTCCATGTCCTCCCACCAGGTCTCGGCCACGCCGTCGCAGGCGAGCTCGCCCTTGCGGTAGCCGCCGGGAAGCGGATGGTTCTGGCAGTAGCGCACCAGGCCCGGCATTTTCAGCACGGCCTTCGGGTGCTCGTTCAGCCAGTAGGACCGGAAGGCGTCCAGGTCCATGCCGGGCTTGCGCTTGAAGACGATGGCGGCCTTGACGGTCATGGGCCGGTCCTTTCCGGGTGCTGCGCTCAGACGGTGAGGTAGCCGCCGTCGGCGGCCAGCGTGACGCCGGTGACATACTGGGCGAGGTCCGAGACCAGGAAGAGCACCGGGCCCGCAATGTCCTCGGGCGTGCCGTGGCGGCCCATCGGGATATGGCGCATCATCCGCTCCAGCGCTTCCGGCTTCTTCTGGATGCCTTCCTCGTTGATCGGCGTGAAGATGAGGCCGGGCGCGACGGCGTTGACGCGGATGCCGAAGGGCCCGAGTTCCGCCGCCAGCCCCACGGTGAAGTTCTTCACCGCGCCCTTGGAAGTCGTATAGACGACCGAGTTGGGCGTGTGGACATGGGACTGGATCGAGCCGGTGTTGACGATCCGGCCCTTCGTTGCCTTGAGCTGCTCCAGGAAGGCGTGGGTCATGTAGAACAGGGCATGGACATTGACCGCCATGGTGTCTTCCCAGTCCTGCCGCGCGGTGTTCGAGGACAGCCCCGCCCGGCGCACGATGCCGGCATTGTTGAACAGGATCGAGGCGGGGCCGATCTCGATATGCACCCTGCCGGCGAGCGCCTGGCAGGCGTCGGCGTCGGTGACATCCACCTCGTAGCCCTTCGCGGCAGCGCCGATCTCGTCCGCCACCGCCTCGGCCTTCGCGCCGTCTATATCCACGACCGCGACCCGCGCGCCCGCTTCCGCCAGCACAAGCGCCGTGCCCCGCCCGATGCCGGAGCCGCCGCCCGTTATGACGGCGACATGGCCGTCCAGCAGGCCCTTCGGGACGATCATCGCACCACCTCCTCGTCCACCGGGACCGTGTACATGAGCGGCAAGCGCCCGCCCTCGGCGAAGATCACCTGCCCGGTGACGTAGGAGGACTCCTCGCTCGCAAGGAAGAGCGCGACGGAGGCGATCTCGTCCGGCTCGGCCGGGCGCCCGATGGGCGTGCGCGACATGACGGTGCGGCGCGCCTCCGGCGAGGAGAACACCATCTCGCGCATGAGTTCGGTATTGGTGGAGCCGGGGCCGACGGCGTTGACGCGGATGCCCTTGTCGATGAGCGCAAGCGCCATGCCGGCCGTCATCAGGTTCACCGCCGCCTTGCTGGTGCAATAGGGGATCTGGGTGGGGATGACGCGCTTGCCGGCGATGGAGCCGATGGTGACGATGGACCCGCCGTCGCCCTGCGCCGCCATCTGGCGCGCGGCCGCCTGGACCGTCAGCAGGACGCCGTTGACATTGACGCGCATCACCTTGTCGAAATCCGCCTCCTCCAGTTCGAGAAAATCCGCCTCGATGCCGATGCCGGCATTGGCGACGGCGATGTCGAGCCGCCCGTAACGCTCGACGGCGAGCGCCACTAGGTCCCTGAGGTCGCCCGAGCGGGTCACGTCGCAGGCGGTCGCCGAGGCCACCGCCGCATCGTTCGAGATGGCGCGCGCGGCCGACTCCGCCTTGGCCCCGTCGATGTCGGAGAGCACCACCTTCGCCCCCTCGCGCACGAAACGGGCGGCAATGGCCTTGCCGATCCCCTGTCCGGCTCCGGTGACGACGGCGACCTTGTTTTCGAGGCGCATGGACGGCTCCTTCCGGCGGTGAAATTCTGAGGCCGCCGCACTATAGCCGAGCCGCGCGCGCGTCCGCCATGACGCAATCGGGCGCCGTCGCCCGGCGCAACAAAACCGCAGGCGAACCGCCCCTTTGCTGCCATAATGGCCGGAGGAGACTCGCCGCAGCGCCGGGTCTTCCGGCAGGCGGCAAGGATGCGAGGCGGATCATGCGCTACTCCGAGCCTGTAATCGACCGGTCCCTGGCGACGGTCTATCGGCAGGCCCGGGACGCGGCTGGTGCGCCGGTTTCCGAAAGGGACAGCTGGACCCTGGAGCTGCTGGTCGGCGTGGACACCGGGCTCGAAGCGCTGGACGGCCCCAATCCGGGCTCCGATCTGCAACAACTCGCCGGGTTGGTGGCGGACCGGACCGTGCGCCGCCATTTTGCGTCATGCAATTCGGTCGGCGGCGATTTCGTCCGGGTGTTTCCCGCCTGGCTGCTGGAGGACAGGCGCGGCCGCGGGAAGCGCAGTCTTTGCGTGGTTACCGGCGCGTTCGCGGCGCATGTCCATATTGCCGACGCGCTGACCACCAAACCGTTTCCGCCGCTGCGGCTGCGAAACTATGCGCTGCGCCGCCGCCGGCCGTCCGGACGCCGGCGGGAGAGGCTGGCCACCGAGGCGCGGCACCTTCTCGAATGCCTGCAACGGGTTCTGGGCACGATGCCGGAAAGCGCCCTTGCGCTCAGGCGGATGGCCGAACACCCGGCTGAGGCGGAGCGCGAGGCGCTGGAGGTATGGAACGGGTTCCTGGACGAGTGCTGCAACAGGATGGGGCGGCAGGCCGTGAAGGCCGGGCTGACCATGGAGGGGCTGGCGCTCCTGGGCCAGGGTCGCGACGGAGGCCGGGACCGGATGTTTTTCCTGGAGCACTATCCCTGGGCGTTCGCGGCCGCTCTCGACAGCGGGGATGCGGAGCGGCTGCTGCGCCGCATCGACGAGAACCGCGCCAATGCGCGCGCCGTGGCCGAGCGGCTGCTCTGCTGCCAGAGGCTCGAGGAATGCGAAAGCGCGCGCCTTGTGGCGAAGCGGATGCCAAAATACCGCGCCGACCCCGCATTGCTGCATATCCTCGGGCGCTATTCGTCCGAGCGGGACACGCGGTTCCGCGCCATCCTGCTGGAAGCGAACGCGCAGGACGGCGGCGAGTTGCTGGAGCATGTCCTGCGCGACGGCGCGGCAACGCGCAGGCGGCTCGCCTTCGCCACGCAGGCCATTCTCCGGACGGGCGCGACGGGCAGCGGCCTGACGACGCGCTACGGGTGCGGGATGCTGGCGTTCCGCAGTTTCGCCTGGAGCCGCCATGAGCCGGACGGCGCCGACCCGGCGGTTCTGGTCGAAGGACTGGCCGCCGCCTCCGCCGACTGCCTGGCGGCCTTCGCGGCCCGCTATCCGCCGGACGAAACGGACGATCCGGACCGGCCGGAGGGGCCGGACCCGGTTGACAGGGGCATTGCCGCCCTGACCGGCTTGCTGAAGGGGACCGGACGACCTGAACTGACGGGAAGGCAACTGGTCGCCTTCGCCGAAGGGGCTGCGGCGCGCTGCGTCCATCGCATCCGTATCCTGGAACGCGCCGATGTCGGCGCCGGATGGCCTGAGCCGCCGGGCTGGAATGCGCAGCCCCGCGTCACGGGAGCAAGGTTCCTGGCGACGCCCGATGCGGTGCGCGCCGAGGGCAGGCAAATGCAGAACTGCCTGCGCTACGCCGAGTCCTATATTCACGGCTCCGCGCTGGGGCGCCTCATGCTGTTTTCGATCCGCGCGGCGGGGAACGGCCCGCGGGCGACGCTCAGCCTCGCGTCCCTCGAGAGCCTCGACGACGGCCGCATCCGGGTCGATGGATACCGGGTCTCCGAATTCCGCGGCGTCCGGAACGCGGAGCCCGATCCGGCCTGCCTCGCCGTGGCGGAGCGGGTGGCGAGGGCCCTCAACGGCAGTTGCCCTTTCATCGTCCCGCCCGAAGAGGCGTTCCGCCGGGCGGAAGTCCGCCGGGTCCTGAACGAACGCCGCAGCTACAACGAAGACCCCGCCGCCGCCGAGGAGCGCTGGCGCGAACTCTACCTGCCGCTCCTGCCGAGGCGCTTCGCCGGCCTCTCCGCGCAGGAGGTCGTGGAGAACCGGGTCCGGAAGCGGGCCGGGGGCGCTTGACCCGGGCGCCCCCCGCTGCCCATATCGGCAGGCTGGCGGCGGGAGGCGGCATGGAGGATTTCTCGGGGCTGGGCCGGAAGCGGCTGGAGCGCATGGCGGCGGCCGGGCGCGAAGTGCGCGAGACGGAGCGCGCGCTGGCGAACACGGGCGACAATCCGGTCTCCGAAGTGCTGCGCCACCAGGACCCGTTCGAGGTCTGGGACCATTACCCCAAGGGCGACGTGTATGACTGGAAGACCCACAGCCAGTACTATTTCCACGCCCATCCGCCCTCCGAAAGCCGCTTCCCGGAGCACGGCCATTTCCACACCTTCCTCAGGCCCAAGGGCATGCCCGTGGGCGTGAAGCCCGCCCCGGTGGACGGCTTCGCTATGCCGGAGGACCCGGACGACGCGCTGAGCCACCTGGTCGCCATTTCGGTCGATGAGGACGGCCGGGCGCTGCGCCTGTTCACTACCAACCGCTGGGTCACGGGCGAGGTCTGGTACGGCGCGCGCGACGTGATCCGCATGCTCGCCCTGTTCAACATCGACCACGCGCAGCCCTCATGGCCGGCGAACCGCTGGGTGACGGCGATGGTCGCGCTCTTCCGCCCGCAGATCGAGACCCTGCTGCGCGAGCGCGACACCCGCATCCAACTGCACGCCCGCTACCGCCCCGGCGGCGACGTTTACGAAGACAAGGAGCTGGAAGTGACCTCCGTCACCGACATCTCGGTGGACGAGCAGATCGCCGCCGTGGAGGCGGCGCTGGCGGCGGCCTAAGAATTCCCGCGCTTAACGGGATGAGAGACGGCATGGCATCGCTGCATGACTGGCTGGTGGGGGCGGCGTGGGAGTGCGGGTCTCCGGGGGCGCTGACGGCGGCTTACGGGCAGGCGCTGAACGAAGCCGGCATTCCCGTCTGGCGGGTGCAGGTGGGGCTGCGCACCTTGCATCCGCAGCTGGTGGCGGAGAACCACACCTGGCGGGCGGATGCGGACGGCGTCGAGGTCGCCTACGCCACCCGCGAGACGGTGAGCTCGGACGCGTTCCTGCGCAGCCCGCTGGCGCCGCTCTATGAGGGTGCGGGCGCCATCCGCCGCCGCCTTGCCGGCGATTACGCCGCGCTCGACTACCCGGTCCTGCGCGACCTAGCGGCGGCGGGCGCCACGGACTATGCGGCGCTGCCGATGTCCTTTTCCGACGGGCAGCTGAACGCCGTGACCTTCGCCACCCGCGATGCCGGCGGATTTACCACTGAGGCCCTCGGCCGGATCGCGGGTTCGGTCGGGCTGCTCGGCCGGCTGTTCGAGGTCCATATCCTCCGGGCGACGGCCGGCACCCTGCTCGACACCTATCTGGGCCCGCGCTCGGGGCGCCGCGTGCTGGACGGCTCGATCCGCCGCGGCGACGGCGAGGAGATCGAGGCGGCGGTCTGGTTCGCCGACCTGCGCGGCTCCACCGGACTGGCGGAGCGCCTGCCGCGCGGGCTCTATCTGGATGCGCTGAACGCCTTTTTCGACGCGACCGCGGGCTCGGTGGCGGAGCGGGGCGGGGAGGTGCTCAAATTCATCGGCGACGCCGTGCTCGCGATCTTCCCGGTCGAGGAGAGCAGCGCGGATGCCTGCCTGCGCGCGCTGGCGGCGGGCCGCGGCGCGCTCGCGCGCCTCGACGGGCTGAACGAATACCGCGACCCCGAATGGCCGGAGTTGCGCGCGGCGCTCGCGCTGCATCTGGGCGCCGTCAGCTTCGGGAACATCGGCACGGCCGACCGCCTCGACTTCACGGCCATCGGGCCGGCGGTCAACGAAACCGCGCGCCTCTCGGACGCCTGCAAGCAGGCGGGCCACTCGCTGCTCGCCTCGCAACCCTTCGCCGCAGCCCTGCCGGACGCCTTCGCGCCCCTTGACCGCTTCCGGTTGCGCGGCGTCGCCGAAGCCATGCAGGTCTTCGTCCCGGTTTGAGTGCGGTGGGCAGGCGTTGTCGGGCTGGACGAACGTGCTGAATATTGGCCGGGCAGCGGACTATCGGGCATTATGTCGCCCATGACTGCCAATCGGGAATTCGGCGGGCCTGCCCCGGACGAGCGCGACGAGGCTACCGCGACCAATCGGCCGGGTCTTCCTGCTACCGGACCGACGCCCCGGGACACCCGCAAGAAGACCGGCCCGGAATGGGAGGCAGCCTATCGAAGAATGATGAAGCAGATGGAAGAGGGCGCTTCGCTGGGCGGGCTGAGGATCGTGCGAGACGACCTCTACGACCGGTAAAGGTCTCTGTCCTGTCTATGAGCGTGCGAAGGAATCGGGGTGGGCGCCTCCCGTGTCGAAACGGGATGAACACGGACAAATACCGTCACCCCGGACTTGTTCCGGGGTGACGGTTTGGGGCAAGCCTCCGAAAGAGCTGCCCCTTGTCCTCAGCTGCCCGCGCCGATCAGCTCCGCATAGGCGTCGTTCACCTCGTCGATGATCTCGTCATGCATGACGCCCATGCAGGACCGGAAGCCGTAATGCCTGACATTGCCGACCGCGATGATGTCCTTGCAGTCGTCATAGGCGGTGCGCGCCATGGATTGCGCGCGCGGCGTTTCGCGCTCCGGTTCGGCCCCGGTCCAGGCCTTCTTCCGCTCGCCGGCCGTGGTCGGCCGGTCGGCGGGCACGCCGTTCAGCACGTCGCGGACGATCCGGGTCGCGCCGATCTGGTCCGGGTGCTCCTCGATCGCATAGCGGGCGGCCTGGCGGGCCGTCGTGGCGAGGAAGGCGAGGTCCTCTTCGTCCTGCGCCCGCGGGTCGCCCGCAACCGCCTGCGGCACAAGCATGACCGGCTCGCTGACCCGGACCGAGAGGCGGGTCACACCGTATTCCCGCATGACGGGCGCCGGCACCGTCAGCATGACGGCGGAATGGTCGCGCTCGGCCGTCAGGATGGCGCTGCTCTCCAGCGGCAGCACCACCTGGCTGCCGTCCGCGCGATGACCGACCAGGCGGATCGCGCCCTGCTGGTCCGCCATCGCCAGAATGTTGTAGCGGTGGCCGAACTCCGGGTTCGGGCGGTCGGGCTGCAGGCAGAAGGTGGTGATCTCCGCCCGGCAGTCCGCGCCGG
>JAPOZD010000011.1 GCA_026706245.1 Alphaproteobacteria bacterium | reverse complement strand
CAGCGCGCCTCAATGCTGCGGCGGTGAATGCCAGCCACTCGCTCCATCAGCGCCGGGGGAAAGCGCTTCCCGCGCGCATACCAGAGCGTGTTGCGCATCAGGATGCGGCGGTCCCGCGTCAGGCGGACCGTGCTGCCGTTCGAATGGGCCGGCAGGAGACCGAATTCTCCCTCCCCGCCCAGCATCGCCGCCTGCTCGCCGGTGAGCGGCTCGGTCAGGCTGGCGAAGCTCGCAAGCGGCACGGCCCGGTGCTTCAGAAGGCCCATCTCCTCGGTGAAGACATGGGTGCAAAGCACGACCTGGCGCGCCTCGACGGTGCCGTCCGGGCAGGCGAGGCGGAAGCCGCCTGTCGTGCCCATTTCCAGAACCGGGCTTTCCTCGTAGAGCGCCACATTCGCCGGCAGGGTCGCGGCGAGGCCGCGCATCATGGCGGACGGCTGGACGAGGGCGGAGCCGTCCACCCGCACGCCGCGCCGGTAGTAGCGCGAGCCGGTGACAGCCTCGACCCCGTCCCGGTCGAGCTCCCGCCACGGGACGCCCAGCGAGTCGAAGCCGCCCGAGACGTTCCTGAGTTCCGCCTCCGCGCCCGCGCCGGCAGCGACATAGATGCGCCCCCAGTCGCTCCACTGGCACTGGATCTGGTGCTCCCGCACGAGCCTGCGAAGCCAGTCGGTGCCGGCCGAGGACAGGCGGACATTCTTCCGCGCGGCTTCCATGCGCCTCATGCCGCCATGGCTGTGGTTGTCCAGCATGAAGCCCGCATTGCGCCCGGATGTGCCGTAGCCGACCCGCCCCGCCTCGATCAGCGCCACGCTGTCGTCGGGCCGGAGCTCGGCGAGGCGCCGCGCGGCCGAGCAGCCGCATATGCCCGCGCCCACCACCGCGAAATCGACCTTGACCCGGCCCTCGACCCGGCGTGCGGGCGGCGGCGCGGGCAGCGTCTCGAACCAGCCGTTGCGCGGCCCGTCATCCGGCAATTTCCGCGCCCCGAACTTCCTCGGTGCCATGTCGGGTCCCCCCCTGGATTGTCGGGTAGAGGCGGCCTGCCGGGCCGCGGCCGAGCCGGGATTACCCGGTGGCGATGTAGTCCTTGAGGGCCTGCGCCTCGGCTTCGATCTCGCTCATGCGGGCCTTCACGACATCGCCGATGGACACGATGCCGACCAGCTCCTCGCCCTCCAGCACGGGCAGGTGGCGCATCCGCCCCTCGGTCATGCGCGCCATCAGGTCGTCTATATGGTCGGAGCGCGCGCAGGTGATGACCCGGCGCGTCATGATCTCTTCTACCGGTCGGTCCAGCACGTCGCGCCCGTGCTCGGCCAGCGCCGCGACGACATCGCGCTCGGACACGATCCCGACGAGTGCGCCGCCGGGCGAGGACACCGGCATGGCGCCGATGCGCCGCTCGAACAGCGCGAGCGCGATATGCCCGACCGATTCGCCGGGATCGGCCGTCACCACCTCATGGCCCTTGTCGGCAAGGATCTGCGCAACGAACATGTTCCATTCTCCGTCCGGACATGAAACGGCCCCGCCGGAACTCGGGTTGCACGGCGGGGCTTTATCGATGGTGTTTCGATGGGTCTCTTTTGAAACCTGTCGCCCGCCGCAGGGCGGTCGGGCCAGTCTGTTTCTCTTGTCGGATGGCCCCTATGAGGGGCGGACCCGGACCGGTGGTTTCATGGCGTTCATCCTCCTCGATCCTGGCCGGCAACGCCCATCGCATTCCCGTCTTCGCAAGACAAGTCTGCGACCTTCCGTCGCAAGCTGTCAACAAAAACTATATGCGCAAAATCAACGGGTTGGGGATTTTCTTGAGGCAGGGAAACGCATTTCCACAGGCCCAAATTGCGTCCGGGCGGACTTCCTCCCGTCCGGACGCAATCCGGTCAATGCGCCATGAACACGGGGAGCGTGCTTTCGGCGAGGATGTGGCTGGTCGGGCCTCCCAGGATCATCTGGCGCAGCCGGCTGCTGGTGTAGCCGCCCTTGAAGACGAGGTCGGCCCCGAAGGCGGCGGCTTCCGCGAGCATGGCCTCGCCCGCGCTGCGCCGCCCGCGCTGGTGCACAGCGGACTCGACCGGCAGACCGTGCCGCGCGAGCCCTTCCGCCATTTCCGCCGCGCTGGGTCCGGGCACGAACGCGCCTTCCACCGTCAACACCAGGACGCGCTCCGCCTGCCTGAGCAACTCCATGCCCATGGCGATGGTGCGCGCGGTCTCGGTGCTGCCGTTCCAGAGGACCGCGATGTTCGCGCCGAAATCCTCCGGCGCCTGCGGCGGGGCCACCACCATCGGACGCCCGCTCTCGAACAGCACCGCCTCCAGTGTGCTCATCGAGGGCGAGTCGCCGGCGCCGGTCGGTCGGCCGACCACGGTAAGGTCGAAGGCGCGGGCGCGCTCGGAGACATCCAGATGGCGCGCGACCTCCTCCCGCCATGCGTGCGAACGCCCTTCAAGCGCGGCTTCGAACCGGGTGCGCGCGCGGCCGGACGCCTCGTTGTCGCGGCGCTCCAGGTCGTCGAGCAGGGCCGGCGACGCGGCATCCGCTGCGCCGGCGGCCATGATGTCCGGCAATGAACGGCGCTGGTAGAAGCCCTCGACATGGGCGCCGAAACGCCCCGCCACGATCCGCGCGCAGGCCAGCATCGAGTCCAGCCCGCCCGCCTCGTTCATCGGTACCAACACGGTCTTCATCCGTCCCTCCTTACCCCCGGTTGCACGGGCGCCTTCCCATGCGTTGGATTTGCGGCGGCCTTATGAAATCGCGTCAAAATGCCGCAGTCAATAGCGAGGCTTTCATGCCGGCGGCAACGGCCTCGCCGCGGCGCTTCAGACCGCCCGCCGCCCTCCGGTCATGCGCTGTGCGGGGCGAGGATCTGCCGCACCGTCGCAACATCCTGCAGCTTGTCAAAGCCGGCATTGATCTCGTCGAAGCCGATCTTGCCGTCGATCAGCCGGTCCACCGGCATCCGGCCCTGGCGGTAGAGGTCGATGAAGCGCGGAATGTCCCGCACGGGCACGCAGCTTCCCATATAGGAGCCGAGGATGGATTTCTCCTGGGCCACGAGTTCGCTCTGGTTGAAGGTGAAATCGGCGGCCGCCGGCGAGAGGCCGGCGGTGACCACCGTGCCGCCGTAGCGGATGCTGTTCCAGGCGGTTTCCATCGCCTTGATCGTGCCGGCGAGCTCGACCGCGAAATCGACGCCGCCGCCGGAGATGTCCCTGATCTGCTCGATATGGTCGGCGTCGCGGGCATTGACCGTGTGAGTCGCGCCCAACTGCCGCGCGAGGCCGAGCTTCGAGTCCTCAAGGTCGACGGCGATAATCTGTCCGGCCCCGGCGAGCTTTGCGCCGAGCAGGCCGTTCAGCCCGACGCCCCCCAAACCGATGATTGCCACGCTGTCGCCCGCGCGCACCCGCGCCGTGTTGATGACGGCGCCGGCCCCGGTCATCACCGCGCAGCCGAAGATCGCGGCTTCCTCGATGTCGATGGACTTGTCCACGACCACGCAGGTGCCGCGGTCCACCACCGCATATTCCGCCATGCAGGAAATGCCGGTGTGGTGGGCGATATACTCGCCGTTCAGCTTCAGCCGCCGTTCGCCGGACATGAGCTGGCCCTGCCCCTTGGTGCGCGCGGCGGTCTCGCAGACCTGCGGACGCCCTTCCAGGCAGCGCCGGCAGCGCCCGCAGGCGGAGCCGAACTGGAAGACGATATGGTCGTCCGGCTTGATGTCGTGGACGCCGGGCCCCGCCTCGACGCAGATGCCGGAACCTTCATGGCCCAGCACCATCGGCACCGGCCGCGGCCGGTCGCCGTTCAGCAGCGAGAGGTCCGAATGGCAGAGGCCCGCCCCGCCGATCTTCACCAGCACCTCGCCCGGCCCCGGCGGCTCCAACTCGACCTCCATGATCTCGACGGGCCTGCTGTGGGCGAACGGGCGCGGCGCTCCGCATTGCATCAGCACGGCGGCGGTCATCTTCATGCTTCGCATATCCTCTCGTTCCGGAACCGGCCGGCAGAGAATAGCCGAGCCGGCGCAAGGCAAACAGCCGCCCGGCATGGCCGCCGCCTCGCCTTGACCGCGAAGGCGAATGGTGGATGCTCGCCTGGCCCCTTTTCGAGAACAGGATTCATGGTTAGCCAGACCGAGGGCGAGTTCCTCTGCCTCCACGAGATTGTCCACCGCGCGCACAACAATCTGAACCGCAACTACTGGGACTATCTGGCGGGCGGCAGCGAGAGCGAGGCGACACTCAGGCGCAATCGCGCGGCGCTCGACCGTCTGGCGCTCAAGCACCGCGTGCTCCGCAATGTCTCCAGCGTCTCGGCGCGCAGGAACGTGCTCGGTCAGGACCTGCGCCTTCCGGTGCTGCTGGCGCCCATCGGCTCGCTCCAGAGCTTCGACCCCGACGGCGGCGCGGCGGCCTCGCGGGCGGCCCACGCCTTCGGCACGATGAACATCCAGAGTTCCGTCTCCGAACCGGGCCTCGAAGAGACGGCCGCCGCCGCGCCCAATCCCAAGGTCTTCCAGCTTTACGTTCGGGGCGATGACGACTGGGTGGACGGCATTGCCCGGCGCGCGATCGCCGCTGGCTACACGGCGTTCTGCATCACCGTCGATACCGCCCATTACAGCCGGCGCGAGCGCGACATCGCCAAACGCTTCGTCAAGCCCTGGCGGATCGACAACCGCAATATGGAGTTCCAGGGCGCCTTCAACTGGGACAATGTCAAACGCTTCAAGGACCGCCACGACATCCCGCTCGTCATCAAGGGCATCGGCGCGGGCGAGGACGCGGCGCTCTGCGTCGAACATGGCGTCGATGTCGTCTATGTCTCTAATCACGGCGGGCGCCAGCTCGACGCCGGGCGGGGGGCGCTCGACATATTGCCGGAAGCGGTCGCCGCGGTGGACGGCAGGGCCGAGGTCTGGGTGGACGGCGGCATCCTGCGGGGCACGGATGTTGTGAAGGCGCTGGCGCTCGGCGCAAGCGCGGTCGGCATCGGCCGGCTGTCAGCGGCCGCTCTGGCCGCGAACGGCGAAGCGGGTGTCGTCGCCATGCTGGAGCTGCTGGAGGACGAAGTGGTGACCGCGCTCGGCCTCATGGGCTGCACCGGCTGGCAGGACCTCGATCCCGACTATGTCGCCCGCGCCGGCCTGACGGCCCAGCCGTCCGTTTTCAGCGCCTACCCGCTGCTCGATTTTGCTGAGACGGGCTACAATTGAATGGGGTACAGGACCGTCGCCCGAAGGAGGGAAGCGCCATGAACCGCGAACCGCTGCGCGCAATCACCGATGAGGAAATCCGTGCCTTCCGGGAAGACGGGGTCGTTCTGCTCAAGGGCCTGTTCGACATGGAGTGGGTCGAGCGTGTGCGCGCACTTGCCGAGATCGACATGAGCACGCCGGGCGAAATGAAGCAGGAGCTGGCGAAGGACGGCGACCCAGGCCGTTTCTTCAACAACACGTTCCTGTGGCCCCGCCATGACGAGTTCAGGGACATCGTCTTCCAGTCGCCGGCAGCCCGGATCGCCGCCCGCGTCATGGACGCCGGGAAAGTCAACATCGTGTTCGACCAGTTCCTCATCAAGGAGCCGGGGACGCAGGAGCGGACCCGCTGGCACCATGACCTGCCCTACTGGCCCATCGACGGCGACCAGGTCTGCACGCTCTGGCTGGCGCTCGACCCCGTGGATGCAGCGTCCGGCGCCGTCGAGTATGTCAGGGGCTCCCACAGATGGGGCATGCGCTACAAGGCCGAAGCCTTCCTCGGCGAGGGCCGCTACAAGGAGGACCTGCCGCCGGTCCCGGATATCGACCGGATGCGCGGCGAACTGGAATTCGTCCAGCCGGAACTGGAGCCGGGGGACTGCACGGTGCATCACGGACTGACGGTGCATGGCGCACCCGGCAATGCGACCGCGGACAGGCGGAGGCGCGCCTATATAACCCGCTGGGCGGGGAACGACGTCGTCTATTACCCCCGGCCGGGAATCCAGCCCATGCTGAGGGACCCCGACATCCCGTCGGGCGGCCCGCTGGACAGCGAGCTCTGGCCGGTCGTCTGGGAGAACTCGCGCTAAAGACCTTGTCGCAGCTCAGGCAGCCCTCATGCGCCGCTTGTGCTTCCGTCCACTGTCAGCAGGGTCCGGTACAGGTCCGGGCGCCGGTCCCGGAACAGACCCCAATCGGCCCGTTGCTGCCGGAGTGCCGCAAGATCGAAGGTGGCGGCGATGAACCCGTCCCGATCGTCGCTCGCCTTCCCGGCAATTGCGCCCTTCTCGTCGGCGATGAAGGAGCCGCCCCAGAAGTCCGTCGTGCCGAACGGCCCGCTCTCGGACCCGACCCGGTTCGACACCACCAGCGGGACCATGTTCGCGCCCGCATGGCCCTGCATGACGACCTGCCAGTGGTCGTGGCATCCGGTCCCGATCGCCGTTGGATAGAACAGCAGTTCCGCTCCCTTCAGCGCCATGCATCTGGCGGACTCCGGAAACCACTGGTCCCAGCAGATTCCGACCCCGACCCTGCCGAACTCCGTGTCCCAGGCCTGGAACCCGGTGTTGCCGGGCGTGGTGAAATATTTCTCGAAGCACCGGGGCGGCCCGAGCGGCATGTGGGACTTGCGGTAGAGCCCGAGCCGCTCCCCGGTCGAATCGATCACCGTCACGCTGTTGAAATAGGACTGGTTGGCGCGCTCGAAGAAGCTCACCGGAAGGACGACCCCGAGTTCCGCCGCAAGCCGGGACATATGGCGGACGGAAACACTCTCCTCGGCCGTGGAGGCCAGAGAGAAATAGTCCGGGTCCCAGTCCAGCATTCCGAAGAACCTGGTCGAGAACATCTCCTGCAGCAGCACGATGTTCGCCCCCGCCGCCGCGGCCTGGCGCACGAGGCCGTCCGCCTTCTCGATATTCTCGTCCATCCGGTCGGAACAGGACATCTGGACTGCGGCTACCGTTACTTTCATCGGGCGGACCTCCCGTTTGACCACCGGACTGCGCGGCCTCGCCGGCCCCGTCGAAGGATTGAGGCCGGCAATGCGGTTGTGCATTGCCGGGATTTGTGACTCTCTGGGCGAAGCGGCTCAAGAGAGAAGGACCGATGACCGTTCTTGCAGGCAGGGTTGCCGTCGTCACAGGCGCACAGCAGGGCATCGGAGCCGCCATTGCGCGGGCGGTTGCCGAAGCGGGCGCGTCTGTCGTCGTCAACTATCTCGACGATGAAGGGGCCGCCGCCGGGGTCGTAGCCTCGGCGCAGGCAGCGGGTGCAAATGCGGTCGCCGTGCAGGCCGACATCGCAGAGCCTCGGGAAGTCGAGCGCCTCATGGCCGCCGCCGACGAGTTCGGCGGCGTCGATATTCTCGTGAACAATGCCGCGGTCTTCCCGCGCACCGCCTTTCTCGACATGACGGAGGCCGACTGGGACGGGGTCCTCTCGGTGAACCTCAGGGGGCCGTTCCTCTGCTCCTCGGCGGCGGCGCAGCGCATGGCGGCCGCCGGCCGCGAGGGCGCCATCGTGAACCTTGCGTCGGGTGCGGCCTTCCGCTCTTCCCCGCGCGGAGCGCATTACGTCGCCTCCAAAGCCGGGCTTGTCGGCCTGACGCGGGCGACCGCGCTCGAGCTCGCGCCGCACGGCATCCGCGTCAACGCCATCGCGCCGGGCCTCGCAGACACCGCGCAGCCGCGCTACGGCATGACCGAGGACGAGATCGCCGAAGCGGCCGACCTCATCCCGCTGAAGGGGCTGACCCTGCCGGAGGACGTGGCCGATCTCGCGGTCTTCCTCGCATCGGCTGCCGCGCGACGCATTACCGGGCAGACGATCCACATCAACGGCGGCAACTATCTCACCTGACATCCTGCACTTACCGGGCGGCCAGCGCCGCGGCGGCGGCGAGAGCAGTTGCGGCGAGCAGCGACGGGACGAGGTAGCTGCCTGTCCAGTCGTGCAGCAGGCCCGCGAGCGCGGGGCCGATCATCTGGCCGAGGCCGAAGGCGGCCGTTATCAGCGCGAGGTTGCGGCGCGGATCGCCGATTGAGAGGCGCCGTGCATTGACGAGACCGAGCGCGGTCAGCCCCATGAAGGTGCCGCCCAGCAGGGCCGCCGCCAGCAGCACGGGCCAGACACCGCCGCCCAGCACGCTCAGCAGCACGGCGAATGCCTCGACGAGACAGGCCGATGCAAATGCCCGTTCGTTGCTCCAGCGCTGCCCGGCCCAGCCCCAGAATGCCACCGACGGCGCTGCGGCCAGCCCGACGCAAAGCCAGACGATGTTTTCCGCCGGCTGCAGGGCCGGGTCGGCGCGCACCATATCGGAAATGAAGGTGGCGGTGATGACATAGCCGAAGCCGAACAGCCCATATGCGAGCGCGAACCGGCCGAAGCCCTCTTCGCTTCCGCCGGCCTCGGCAGTCGTCCTTGCAGGCGCTGGCCTCCGCCGGCCCGGCAGCAGAAGCAGGACCGGGATCGCGAGCGCCAGCGAGAGCGCGCCGCAGATGAGCCAGGGGCCCTGCGAATCGCCGGCGCTGAGCGCTGCGGCCGGCACCGCCAGCGACGAGAGCGCGATGCCGACCCCGACGCCGGCATAGATGCCCGCCGCCCAGACCGCGCGGCCGGCGGCGGCGAGCCGGTCCATCGTCAGCGAGGACGCCAGCACCATCACCAGCGCCGCAAGCGCGCCGTTCGCGAAGCGGAGCGCGAGGAACGCGCCCAGGTCTTCCGTCAGCCCCATGGCGCCGGTCGTCGCGGCGCTCGCCACGAGCGCGCCCAGGAGCCAGAGGCGCGCATCGCCCGGCACCGGCCGCCACGCCGCCGCCAGCGCGCCCAGCAGGTAGCCCAGGAAATTGGCCGAGGCGATCAGCCCGGCCTCGGATTTGCCGAGCCCGAGCCCGGTCGTCATGTAGGGCAGGATCGGCGTATAGACGAAGCGCCCGATCCCGATGGCAACCGCCAGCGCCAGGCAGCCGGCCAGCGCCAGCGCCGCCGGATGGCCAACCGGAGCCGCCCGGGCCGCACCCTGCGGGGTTCGGGACACTCCTGCTCAGATCAGGCTGCTTCGCCGACGATCACGGTCACGCGCTTGCCCAGTTGGAGCAAGGCGCGGTCTATCGTTGCCGCCTTGGTGGCGTGGTCCGGGTTCAGCATGCGCCGCACCTCGCTCTCGGCAATATCGAACTCGCGCGCAAGGCGGCGTTGCGACATGCCGGACTTGCGAAACGCTTCGTAAAGCGCCGCCTTGAGGGCAATCGGCACCGGCGGGGCGATCACCTGTTGCCCCCTTTCGGCGCGCGACGGTCCAGGCAAATCTTCGCCTTCCCGCATCGTGGCCGCCACCAGTTCGCGCAGCAAATCTCCTGCTTCGGCCCGCGCTTCCTCCAGGGTAGCACCGTCCGTCGCGCCCCAGCCGAAATCGGGAAATAGCGGCCATCTTCATCGATTTCGATACTGGCGGGATAGTTATAGGTTTCGGGCATGGGCTCGGTCCTCCAAGCTGGAACGCATCCCGCCTCTAGAAATGTTCCTTGTCGATTCCCAGGTTGGCGAGCAATCCCTTGCCAATGTCTTTCTTCCGGTCCTTTACGGTCGTCTTACGCGCTCCGGGATAGAGCGTTCCGTGCGCTCCGGGTCCGTGCGCCGCGGCG
>JAPOZD010000206.1 GCA_026706245.1 Alphaproteobacteria bacterium | reverse complement strand
TTCGGAAAATGCAAGTGCTATAGAGAAATATTACATGAATTTCTCGAACAATCTGTGTTTCATACCACCTGGAGTGCTATCCGCTCAGGATGAAACGACGTCCCTCGATACGCCGCTTCGCGGCTACTCGGGATGAGGGAAGCCCCGGAGTTCTGCCTTCACCCTACCCTCACCCTGAGTAGCGCCCGCGCCAGCGGGCGCGTATCGAAGGGCCGCCCGTTTCAAAACGGTCGGATACCGCTCCAAGGGAAACTATTGCGCCTGTTTGCCGACGAGGGAATCGCGCAGGGTCTCGACGACGCCTTCCAGCTTCGCCATGCGTTCGCGAATGTTCGCCATGTCCCGGTGCAGGTTCCACAGAAACCCCACCGCGGCTATCTGCAATGCGAACAGGGCGGTCAGTTCGGCGGACCATGCCATCGTCATTCTCATGCTCCGCGGCCCTGTCGGGCCCGGACCCGGTCATGGACGGTTTGGCCGGAGCCGTGCTTCAGGGCGATTGCCGGCCGGTAATGCTGTCGCGTAAACCCTCAAGCAGGCCCTCGACCCGCACGACGCGGTCGGAAAGGGTGCGCAGGTCCCGGTCGAGCCCGCGGACATCGCGATGAAGCGACCACAGAAATCCGGCAACGGCCAGCAGCAGGCCCATTTCCACAATATTCTGCGCCGACCAGTCCATAGCTTGCTCAGAAGCGCCCCTGCAGGAGGGTTTCCAATATATGCACCCCCATGAATATGCCAACTTCGCGCCCGGATGCAAGCCGGGCGGGAGCCCGGCAGCGTTTCAGATCGACCTTCGGCGGCGCGGAACCGCGTTCGCCCATCGGGCCGGACACGCCGTCGGGCTCAGGCTTCGGGCGCATCATGGCGGGCGTGCCATGCCCAGGCGGTCTCGACGATGCTGTCCAGATCGGAGAGGCGCGGGGTCCAGCCGAGCAGGCGGGCGGCGCGGCCGGTCGCAGCGACCAGTTCCGGCGGATCGCCCGTCCGGCGCGGGGCGGGGCGCTCGGCGAAGGGGCGGCCGGTAATCCGTCTGACGGCGTCCAGGACCTGCCGGACCGAATGGCCCCGGCCTGCGCCGATATTGACCGTCACAGGATCGCCGCCGGCGACGAGATAGTCGAGCGCCGCGAGATGGGCGGCGGCAAGGTCCGAGACATGCACATAGTCGCGAATGGCGGTGCCGTCCGGTGTGGGGTAGTCCGTCCCGAAGATGGCGATATGCGATTCGAGGCCGAGCGCCGCGCGCAGCGCGCGGGGAACGAGATGCGTCTCGGGATCGTGGCGTTCGCCGAGTTCGCCTTCCGGGTCCGCGCCGGCGGCGTTGAAATAACGCAGCGCCGCGTGACGGGCGCCGTGGGCGCGCGCGAAGGCGTCCAGCATGGCTTCCACGGCGCGTTTGGTCTCGCCATAGGGGCTGACGGGGTCCAGCGGCGCATCCTCGGATACCGGCGAGGCCGGCGGGACGCCATAGACGCTGGCCGAGCTTGAGAACACGATGCGCCGCACGCCCGCTGCGCCCATCTCCTCCAGCAAGGCGAGGCTGCCGGTGACATTGGTCCGGTAGAATGCGGCCGGGTCCTCGACGGAGCGCCCGACCTCGATCAGCCCGGCGAAGTGGATAACCGCCTCCGGGCGCCAGGCCGCGATGACCTCGCGCAGGCGCCGGCTGTCCTCGATATTTCCGACCTCCAGCGGCCCCCAGCGCACGGCGTCAGCGTGGCCGTTGGACAGATCGTCGAACGCCACGGGCAGGCGTCCCGTCCTGGCGAGAAGTTTGCAAGTATGGCTGCCGATATAACCGGCGCCGCCGGTTACCAGAACCGTTGTCATGCCGCCTTGCCAAGTGTCAAGCTCCGGAAGCCTGCTTCGGTCGGTCCCGTTCGGCCAGAACGTCCGCAATCAGCGTCTCGTAGCCGTCTATGGCGCGTTCCACCGAGAATCGCGCCGCGCTGGCGCGGAGCGCGGCCTTGTCCGCGGGCCGGTCCAGCGCGCGCACCATCACCTGCGCCAGTGCTTCCGGGTCTCCGACCGGGGCGAGCAGGGCCGGGTCCTCAAGGATTTCCGACGGGCCGGCCGGACAGTCGGTCGAGACCACCGGGCAGCCTGAGGCCAGCGCCTCCACCAGGACCAACCCGAAGCCTTCATAGACCGAGGACAGGACAAACAGGGCGGAGCGGGCCATGAAGGAGAAAGGATTTTCCACCCAGCCGGGCAGGGATACGCAATCGTCGAGACCGAGGCTGGCTATGCGGGCTTCGAGTTCGGAACGCAGCGAACCTTCGCCAAGGATGACTAACCGGCAGGGCCGGCTTGCGCGGAGGCGCCGGAAGGCGTCGATCAGCGTCGAAAAGTCCTTCTCCGGTTCTAGCCGCCCGGCGCCGAGAATAACGGGCGGCCCGCCATCCGAAAACCAGGGATGGTCCGGCTCTATCTTCGCCAACTCGTCTATGTTCGGAGCGCAGGCCGGATTGTATATCGTTCTGCCCTGCCCCGGCCTTATGACGCCCGCTGATTCGTAACTTTGCAGTACGCCTTCCGAAACGGCGACCGCCTCAAATGAATTAGACATCTTCGCCTTTAGTTTCCTTGCCATCTTTTCACTCATAACAGGGACATGGAAAATAGATACTACAGGAGGGAAGTTATTCATATATTTAGAAAGATAATGCATGCCAGATTGGGGCCTATCATTAGAATTCGAGAATATAATTTCAGGCTTTACCTTTTCGACATATGGCAGTATCTTGAATGCACATTTTACATCTCTAATTCTGAACCGCGAGTACTTCAATTTGCGCAGATGAATTCCAACTGTTTGGACAAGATATTCAAACCAGTTTGGATTGCATTTGTACACTTTTGCTGTCTGCGGAATTCCGCATTCGACACGCCGTTCTTCGTCCATATACAGACCGGAAAGAAAATGAACGCCGACCGATTCCGGAAATTTCATCGGATACCCACATTCTACGGACAGGGGGAACACGATACGACTCTATGCCCTCGCCGAGCCAAACCGTCGGTTATCGTCATAACAAACCGTTCTACCCCACCGGGCCTCAAGGCTGTCGCTGTAACCAGTATCGCAATGTGTGCCATTTCAACGTCTCGTGCCGAAACTACTGTCCGCTATGGGGCAGTAAATCACAGAATTTCGATAGTGCATTAGCTCGACTTTGCCCGCGCCAGTGAGAGCAGTTTATCGGCCCTCCTGTGAAGATAGCCTGCCGCGTGTTCGAGGGCCGTCCGCTTCAGCTTCGGCCACTTGCCACCTTTCCAGGTCATGATGGTGGAAGGCATTTCGGCATGGCGCACGACCGGCGGATCGACGGCATAGACCCTGAGCCCGTTATCCCACCAGCCGGTGTAGAGGTAGTCTATCGGCGTGCGGATGCGCCAGCAGTAGTGAAGCAGCGCCTCGGCCGCCTCCAGCCGGATGAGATAACCGATGCCGCCCGTGCGCCGGCGGCACTGGATCAGCCGCCGGCAGCCGTCCAGCACGGCGACCGTGCGGACCGTGCGCAGCGGCCTCTTCATCCGGGCGAGATAGACCACGTCCCATTCCGCCGCGATCTTCATGGCCTCGCCGATGACGGCGGCGAACCCGTCCTCCAGCCGTGCATCGTCCTCCAGGATGAGCGCTGAGCGCGTGCCGGTCCCGACCAGGCGCTCCCACACGCCGTAGTGCGACAGGAAGCAGCCGATCTCGCCCGGGGCCAGTTCGCGGCCCCGCATGATGCGGAACCACTCTGCGTCCATGCGGTGGGCGTATTGCGCGGTGTCGAGCGTCCGGCCGTCCACGGCGTCGAAGAATTCGAAATCGAACCCGGCCAGTTCCTGCACCATGCGGGTCCGGCGCTCGACCTCGCGGGCCAGCGATATGACGAAGATCGGCGGCGTCACGGCGCCGGCCTGTAATAGACGCCCTGCCGCTGCTTCTTCACCTTGCCGGTGCAGCGCAACGCTATCAATCGCGCCCTGTAGAGCAGCGATTTTTTGTTGTGTTTCCCCCACTTCGTGTGCCTGGGACCGCGCGGCCGCCAACCCGCCAGATCGGATGTTTCCCCATCCTCGGTCTGCCGCGCCGCGCCGGGGACGATTTGCAACGCCCGCAATTCGCGCGCCAACCGGGAACGCCGATGATCGAACAACAAAGTGTCCATCGGCATCGCCGGATTGTCGAAATGCGGCAGCGCGAACGCCGCCGCTTCGCGATTTACGAGATAGGCGGCCGAGCCCGGCGCCCAGCGTTCGAAGCGATGCACCCTGCGCCCGGAGGGCGTTTCGGCCGATGCAGGCCATAACAGAAACCACTTCTTGGGGCTTATGATCCCGGTTTCCACCCGGATAACGCGCGCGTCGGGCGGCCACCAGTCCACCGACTCCAGCAGCGAAGGCGTATCCGGTGCGAGCTCCGCGTCGTCTTCGAGGATGAGCGCCGCCCGTTCGCCCGTATCGAGGAGCGCCCGCAGAGCCTTGCGGTGGCTCCAGGCGCAGGCAACCTCACCCAAGCTGAGGTCGGAGCCCGGCGGATCGCTGCTCGTCCCCTGCTCCCGTTCCTCCTGCGCGGCGAGCAGGCGGCCATTGACCGCGGGGATGCGCGTCGCAGCGATGCCCAGCCGGTCGAGTTGCGCGGACATGGCCTCCCAGCGGTCCGGGCGGCGGTCGAGATTGATGACGAAGACCGGCAGCGTCACGACGGCTCCGCCCGGTCGCGGCCGGGCAGCCCGAAGCCGCCCGGTTCTGCGGAGCGCACCGTTCGCGCCGTCCGGCCCGCCGGCGGCGGCGCGGCGCTGTAGCGGAGCGTCTCCCGCTTCACCCTGCCCGCAAGCCGCGAGGCCGCAACGGCAAACCCGTGAGGCAGGCCGGCAAGAGTGCGCTGCAACGACCCCTTCGGCCTCCGGACCCGCGGCCGGAGCCCGGTGTCCGGCGCGAAGGCGTCCTGCCGCCGCCGGACCATCGCCGGGACGGTCTGCATCGGCCGGAGACGCCGCGCCGTCTTCGAACGGCGCAGATCGAACAGGACGCGGTCAACGGGCATTTCCGCCCGGCGGCATGCCGCCAGAACTTCGGCAACCGCATCCCGGCGGATCAGATAGCCGCCGGCGCCGGCGTTCCGGTGCGCCAGCGCCCGAAGGCTTCTTCCGGCAGGCGTCCTGCCGCGCTCGGGACCGAGAAGCCGGACCTTCCCGCGGTCGGTTTCCAGCCTCACCGAGCTCACGCCGGCCGGCCACCAGTCCAGCGACTCCAGCAGCGCAGGCAGGTCCGAAGCGAGCTCGGCATCGTCTTCGAGGACGAGTGCGGCCGGATGGCGGGACGCGAGCAGCGCGCCCCAGGCCCTGCAGTGGCCGAGCGCGCAGGCAACGGCCCCCAGATCGTCGACATGCCACTCCGGCGCATTGCCGTTTGTCCTCTGCTCCCATTCCTCCTGCGCGGCGAGCAGGCGCGCATCGACGGCCGGAATGCGCTCCGCCGCAATGCCCAGCCGGTCGAGCTGCGCCGACATGGCCGCCCAGCGGTCCGGCCGGCTGTCGGCATTGATGACGAAGACCGGCAGCGTCATGGATGCGGGCGGACTCCCGCCGTTCGGGCCGCCGGCATCAGGCGGCCTCGCCCGGCTCGTGGCGCGGCGCCGGGCGCGGAATCCCGGCGGGCCACTCGCAATCGGCGGGCCAGCGCTCGCTCAGATACCGGACGACGGCGTGCGCCACCCGGAGCGTGCAGGTCCGCCCCGCCTGGAGCCGGGCGAAGAACTTGCCGTCGCCCGCCGCCAGAAAGCCCACCCGCCACAAGGTGATGTTGCGCGCATCGGCGAAACGCTGCGCAAGCTGAATCAGGGCTTCTTCATTCATGCCGGCATGAATGAGGGAAATACGCCCCTAATGCAAGGCGTATATCACTCAACAGATTTCAATGCAATTTCCGGCCGTTCAACGGGCTTGCGCCCGACGGGCGAGGGATTTATCCCTTGTTTTGTGGATGATATTTTACGCGAGATCGATCTGGCGCTGGCGCGCCTCGGCATGTCCGCCAGGGCGGCCTCCATCCGGGCCGGCAGTTCGCCCGAGACGATCCGGGACATGCGGCGCGGCCATATCCCCTCGGTGAGCAGGCTGCGCGCGCTGTGCGACGCGCTGGGCCTGGAGTTCTATGTCGGCCGGCCCCGGCGGCCGCAGGCCGGCGACGGCCCGGGCCTGACGGCCGTGCCGCTGGCCGCGCTGGAGCGCACGGCGCAGGACCTGGCGCGGCTGGCGGCCGACGCCGGAGGAAACCCGGTCCCGGACGATCTGCGGCCCGTTCTTGCCGGACGCGGCGCGGCGGCGGTCGGGGCGCTCGCGGCAGCCGGCGGGGCGGAAGCCGGCCGGGGCGGCGCCCGGTTCCGGCACGACTGGCTGGAGCGGCTCGGCATCGATGCGGCGCAATGCGCCATGATCCGCGTGCAGGGAGACGCGATGGAGCCGACGCTGCCGGAGGGAAGTCTTGTCCTCGTGGACCGCACGCGCACCGAATGGCGGCCGCCCGGCATCTTCGCGCTGCGGACCGGGGACGGACCGGTCTTCAGGCGGGCCGTCCGCCCGGACGGCGAAAGGCGGCTCATGGCCGGCGACCGGACCGGCCGGCCCGCCGTTCCGCTGCCCCCGGACGCCGAAATACTCGGCCAGGCAAGATGGCTGGCGCAGGCGCTCGATTAGCGCGCGGTATCCGTTCGGGATGAAACGGCGATGCCCGGCAAACGCCCGTCACGCCGAAAGGCCCTCCCCCAACCCCTCCCGCCCAGCGGGAGGGGAGAAAAGGGGCGGACGCCGGGAAAGCCCTCTCCCGCTTGCGGGAGAGGGTTGGGTGAGGGCCCGCTTCCGCGCCAGCGGAAGCGGGGGAGGAGAAGAAAGGGGCAGGCGAGGGAGGGAAGAAGACCCTACTCCGCCGCGTCCCTGCCGTTCGCGGTGGCGAGCAGGGCGTCGGGGTCCGCGGCGGCGTAGTCGCGGCGCGCGCCTTCGGGCGTCACATAGCCGTCGGCGAGGTCCTGGCCGAGCCGGGCCGGGTCGCGTTCGGCCGGCGGGCCGTAGCCGCCGGAGCCCGGCACGTCGAAGACCACCAGCGCCCCCGCCGGCGCGTCGAAGGCGCCCTTGCTGTTCAGGACTCGCTCGGCCCCGCCCGGATCGACGACCGAGATGCGCGCCGGCGCCCCCGCCGCCCCGCCCTCGATGCCGAAGGGCGCGGACTTGGTGCGCTCGCAGCAGACCGTGGCGCGGGAGTCGCGCTCGAGAATGCGCCAGGTGCGGCGCGCGCCGAGCCCGCCCCGCCAGCGGCCCGCCCCGCCGGAGTCGGGCAGCAGCTCATAGGACTCGACCCTGACCGGGAAGCTCATCTCGATGACCTCCACGGGCGTGTTCATGGTGTTGGAGATGCCGCTGGCGACCGCGCTGATGCCGTCCCGGTCGGGCCGCGCGCCGAAGCCCCCCTTGACCGTCTCGTAGCTCACATAGTGCTCACCGGTGCGGTAGTCGGTGCCGCCGAGCGTCAGCACGGCCGAAGTGCCCTGGGAGCAGGCCATCACCCGGTCCGGGATGATCGCCGCGAGCGCGCCGAACACCATGTCGCAGATGCGGTGGGACATCTCGTGGTTGGCATAGACGACCGGGGCCGGATATTGGGCGTTCACCACCGAGCCCTCGGGCGCGAGCACCTTCACGGGCCGCCAGGCGCCGGAATTGGGCGGCACGACGCCGGCCGAGTCCACCGCCATCTTGAGGCCGGCGAACACGCCCGAGGAGGTGACCGAGAGCGGCGCGTTCATCGGGCCGGCCACCTGCGGGTCCGAGCCCTCGAAATCCACCGTCACCCCGTCACCCCGCTTGGTTATGCGCAGCCTGATGTCGAAGGTCTCGTCGCGGTTCGAGCCGGGCGCGACAATGCCGTCCCCGTCGCAGAAATCCTCGAACGCGCCCTCCCCGTCCGGCATGTCGCGGAGCAGTCCGCGCATCATCGCCTCGGAATAGTCCATCACCTCCTGCATGATGCGCTTGAGGTTTTCCGTGCCGTATTTGCCGGCGAGCGCGGCGAGGCGCTCGCAGGCCCGGCGGTTGGCGGCGATCTGGGCGCGCAGGTCCCCCCGGCGCTCGGCCGGGGTGCGGACATTGGCGAAGATCATGTCCTCGACATCGCGGTTGACCGCCCCGCCCCGGTGGATGCGCACCGGCGGCAGCCGCAGCCCCTCGCCATAGACGTCCGTCACCGCGCCGTAGCTGCCGGGCGTGGCGCTGCCGATATCCGGCCAGTGGGCGCGCACGCAGCAGAAGCCGAGCAGCGCGCCGTCCACGAAGGCGGGCGAGACGACATTCACGTCCGGCAGGTGCGAGCCGCCGAAATAGGGGTCGTTGTGGACGAACACGTCGCCGGGCTCGATATCCTCCCAGGCCCGCACCACCGCGCGCACGGCGTCCGGCATCGAGCCGAGGTGGATGGGCAGGTCCGGGCCTTGGGCCACCATCTCGCCCCGGTCGTCGAACACGCCGCAGGAATAGTCCCCCGCCACCTTGAGGATGGGCGAGTAGGCGGTCTTGGCGAGCACCACCTTCATTTCCTCGGCCACCGCATAGAGGCTGTTCTTGACGACCTCGAAGGTGGCGGCGTCGGTCTTCGTCGCGGACGGATAGGCGGCCATGTCACGCACTCCTCGTCATCAGGATGAATCCGCGCCCGTCGCGCCGGGCCCGCCAGCCGGGCGGGACGGCGATGGTGCAGTCCATCTCCTCCACGATAAACGGGCCCGGACGGCCCTCCGTCCCGGCGGGAAGGTCGCTCCGGGCGACGACCGGGCAGCGCAGCCGTTCGCCGAACACCACCTCGCGCTCGCGCTCCCCGGCGGATGCGGCGGAATCCCCCACATCCGCATGGAACTCGACGCCCGGCAGCCGGCCCGTGGCCGTCACGCGGACATTCACCATCTGCACCGCCTCGTCCGGGTTCTTGTGGCCGTAGGTGCGCAGATGCCGGTCGTGGAACCCGCCGGCGAGGTCGTCCAGCAGCGCGCGGGTCACGGGGCCTTCGCCGAGCGGCACGGTCAGCTCATAGGCCTGCCTCGTGTAGCGGCAGTCGGCGGAGCGCTCGATGGAGCGGTCGGCTTCCGGCAGCCCGGCATTTTCCAGCATGGTCCGGGCGGCGGCCTCCAGCTCGGCGAGCCGGCGGTTGAGTGCGTCCAGGTCCACCTCGTCGATCCGGGCGTAGAAGGTGTAAATCTCGAATGAGATTTTCGTTTGTAGGTCACTATCCGGGGTTAGGTCGTCTTTCTCCCATGAACAGGCTGAATATAGAAGAAGTTTTTGGACAAGGCAAGAGGCAAATGCCTGAAATCCTGTTGGCCTAAATCCAAGGACCTGGGAGAAATGATTGCACATGGGGAACTGGAATGACAATAATGCGTTACAGTGGGAGGCACCGGGGATAGTCCGATACGTAGGTTTCCTGTATATGGGGATATTGTGTGGATCGTATCGATGATGCATGGATCGGCGTCGGGAGAAAATGGATATGAGGATATATGCAGGATTGGAATGGGGTTTGTCCCTGGCGGAAGCCGGGCCGGCGCTGGCTGCGGCGGCCCCGGGGGTCTCGTCGTGAGCCGGTCTGCGGGAAGCCGCCGCACCCGCTCAACGG
>JAPOZD010000131.1:6354-9666 GCA_026706245.1 Alphaproteobacteria bacterium | reverse complement strand
AACATGCTTCGTTGATGAATCGTCCGAATGCATGCGATGGGCTGCCAGCATGTTCATGACCGAGAAGCAAGGCGGTTCCGATGTGCGCTCCAACTCGACCCGCGCCCGGCCGGCAGGGGGCGGCGCGGACGGGTCCTGGCGGCTCACCGGGCACAAATATTTCTGCTCGGCGCCGATGTCGGACGCCTTCCTGACCCTTGCCCGCACCGATGCCGGCATTTCCTGCTTCCTGCTACCGCGCTGGACGCCGGAGGGCGAACGCAACGCCATCTCGATCCAGCATCTGAAGGACAAGCTCGGCAACCGCTCAAACGCCTCCGTCGAGATCGAGCTGGAGGACGCCTGGGCCGTCATGGTCGGCGAGGACGGGCGCGGCATCCGCACCATCATCGACATGGTGCAGGGCAACCGGCTCTATTGCGCGGTGAGCTCGGCGGCGCTGATGCGCCAGGGCATCGTGCAGGCCCTTCACCACACGCGCCACCGCAGCGCCTTCCAGCGTCGGCTCGCCGACCAGCCGCTGATGCGCAATGTGCTCGCCGACCTCGCGCTCGAAGCCGAGGCGGCGCTGGCGCTCGGCCTCAGGACCGCCCGCGCCGTGGACGAGGCCGGCAACGGCCCGGAGCCGCGGGCTTTCGCCCGGATCGGCACGGCGATTGCGAAATACTGGGTCTGCAAGCGCGCGCCGGGCCATGCGTTCGAAGCGCTGGAATGCCACGGCGGCCCCGGCTACATCGAGGACGGGCCGATGGCCCGGCTCTACCGGGAAGCGCCGCTCAACAGCATCTGGGAAGGCTCGGGCAATGTGCTCTGCCTCGACGTGCTGCGCGCCATGGCCCGCGAGGAGGAGGCCGTGCCGGTGCTGCTGGCGGAAATCGACGCCGCGCGCGGCGGCCATCCGGCGCTCGACCGGGCGGGCGCTGCGCTGAGGGACGACCTTTCGAGGCCGGAGGCGTTCGAATCCGGCGCCCGGGCGCTCACCGAGCGGATGGCGCTCGCGCTGCAGGCTTCCCTGCTCGTCCGCCACGCGCCGCAGGCGGTCGCCGACGCCTTCTGCGCCGCCCGGCTGGGCGAACGCTGGACCGGCGCCTACGGAACCCTACCCCCCGGCACGGATACCGAAGCCATCCTCGCCCGCGCCCTGCCCGCTGCGTAGCACGCGAGGGGAGCCCTCAACGCCCCTTGAAGACGGGCTCGCGTTTTTCGATGAAGGCGGCCATGCCTTCCTTCTGGTCCTCGGTGGCGAAGGTCGAGTGGAACATGCGCCGCTCGAACTTCACCCCCTCGGAAAGCGGCATCTCATAGGCGCGGTTGACGCATTCCTTGGTAATCATGGCGGCCGGGCGGGACTTGGCCGCAATCGACGCCGCCACCTCGACCGCCGCATCGAGCAGCTTGTCGGCGGGCACCACGCGGCTCACCAGGCCCGCGCGCTCCGCCTCTTCGGCATCCATCATCCGGCCTGTCAGGCACATGTCCATGGTCTTCGACTTGCCGATGAAGCGCGCGAGGCGCTGCGTGCCGCCGCCGCCCGGCAGCGCGCCGAGGTTGATCTCGGGCTGCCCGAACCGCGCCGTATCGGCGGCGATGATGAAATCGCACATCATCGCCATTTCGCAGCCGCCGCCGAGCGCATAGCCCGCCACCGCCGCGATCACAGGCTTGCGGCAGCCCGTCACCCGCTCCCAGCCGACGGTGATGAAGTCTTCCAGATAGGCGTCCATATAGGTCTTGGGCTGCATCTCCTTGATGTCGGCCCCGGCGGCGAAGGCCCTCTCGGAGCCCGTCACCACGACGCAGCCGATAGCGTCGTCGGCCTCGAAGGCGTCGAGCGCGCCGGCCAGCTCCTCGATCAGCTTCGCGCAGAGCGCATTCAGCGCTTCCGGGCGGTTCAGGGTGACGATGCCGACCGCCCCCCGAGTTTCGACCAGGATGTGTTCGTAGCTCATCGGGCGTGCTTCCGCCTCCATTGCCGCGGGACTTCGGGAAGGCGGGACTCTGGCGCTCGGCCCTGCCGGGGTCAACCGGTCCGGAACGCCCGAACGTGCCTCCCGGACTCACCGCCCGCCGGCGGGGATGAGGCCGCGAGGGCGGAAGCGCATGACCAGCAGCAGGATGAGGCCCATGACCAGCGGGCGCATATGCGCCGCGCTCGCCTGCAGGTGCTCGCGCAACGCGCTCCCTTCGGGCAGGCCCGCCGTCAGCGTCTGCATCAGCCACAGGCCCGCCGGCTCCGCCTCGATCCAGACGAACCAGATGAGGAAACCGCCCAGCACCGCGCCCAGATTGTTGCCGGAGCCGCCGACCACCACCATCACCCAGATGAGGAAGGTGAAGCGCAGCGGCTGGTAGCCCGCCGGGGTGAACTGGCCGTCGAGCGTGGTCAGCATGGCGCCTGCGACGCCGACCACGGCGGAGCCGAGTATGAACACCTGCCGGTGGCGGCGGGTCACGTCCTTGCCGATGGCCCCGGCGGCGGTCTCATTGTCGCGGATCGCCCGCATCATCCGGCCCCAGGGGGAATGCAGCGCACGCTCCGAGAGCCAGAACACGACCGCCAGCACGGCGAGGAAGAGGCCCGCATAGGAGAGCTTCACGAACAGGCTGGAGGACTGGACCACGAACTCCCGAAGCGCGGCATCATGCGCTTCGCCCGTCAGCACCTCGAGGCTCCGGCTGTGCAGCACCGCCACGAGATCGACGAACCACGGGTCCTGCTGCAGGTCCACCTCATAGGGCACCGGGCGGCCAAGTCCCGTCACGTTCTTCACCCCGCGCGTCAGCCAGTCTTCGTTCTTCAGCACGGCGATGACGATCTCGGAAATACCGAGCGTGGCGATGGCGAAATAGTCCGAGCGCAGGCCGAGCGCGATCCGCCCGATGACGAAGGCGGCCCCGGCGGCGAACAGCCCGCCCGCGAACCAGGAGAGAATGATCGGCAGGCCGAGGCCGCCGAGATAGCCGGTCTTGGCGGGCTCCACCGCCTCGATGGCGTCAACGGCGGGATCGAAGAACACCCCCGCGCCGAAGAGGCCGGCAAGGACGACTGCCGCCAGCGCCAGCGCGCGCGTGCGGCTTCGAGGCAGGTACCGGGCGAGCGCCAGCGCAAGCCCGCCCGCCGCCATCAGGATGATGAGCGCGACAAGGAGGCCCCCGCCGCCCGCGGCCCAGGCGGCCGGCACGGGCGGGCGGGAGACAAGCACGCCCGCAAGCCCGCCCAGCGCGGCAAAGCCCATGATGCCGATATTGAACAGGCCCGCATAACCACATTGGATGTTCACCGCGAGCGACATGATTGCGGAGATGAGGCAG
>JAPOZD010000131.1:0-6344 GCA_026706245.1 Alphaproteobacteria bacterium | reverse complement strand
AGAGATTGAGCACCGCCAGCGCCAGCGACCAGGACTGGCCGAAGCCGACCCCGGCCAGCCCCGCGCCCACAATGGCGAGCGCCACCGCGTTCCGGATGGCCGGCGTCACAGCACCCGCCCCCGGAAGATGCCGGACGGCCGCAGCAGCAGGACGAGCACCAGGATCATGAAGGAGACGGCGAACTTGTAGTCGGTCGAGAGAAGCTGAGCGAGGCCGTCCGGCTGCAACGGTTCCGGCAGCAGGTAATGCAGGAACTTCTTCCAGGCGTATGTGACGGTGACCTCCGAAAAGGCGACGATCACCGCGCCGACGACGGCGCCGACCGGCTGGCCGATGCCGCCCAGTATCGCGGCGGCGAACATCGGCAGCAGGAGCTGGAAATAGGTGAAGGGCTTGAAGCTCTTGTCGAGGCCGTAAAGCGCGCCCGCTATGGCGGCGAGCGCGGCCGCGATCGCCCAGGCGATGAGCACGACGCGCTCCGGATTGATGCCGGAGAGCAGCGCCAGGTCCTCATTGTCGGAATAGGCGCGCATGGACTTGCCCGTGCGGGTGCGCTGCAGGAAGCGGAAGAGCAGGAAGACCGCGACGACGGCAATGACGACCGTCAGGCATTGCGTCGTCTTGATCGAGAGGCCCTCGGCGAGCCCCGTCGCCCGCTTGAATTCCCGCGCCTTCACGATGAAGCGCTCGCCGTCCGTGAATTGCCGGTCGCCGGGGCCGATGATGAAGCGCACCGCGCCGTTCAGCAGGAACATGACGCCGAGCGAGGCCATGACGAGCACGATGGGGGCGCTGCGCTGCCGGCGGTAGAAGCGGAACACCAGCCGGTCGGCGGCGAGCGCTGCGGCGATGGCGGCGAGGATACCGAAGGGCAGCGCCAGCAGCGCTGTCGGCAGGGGCCCGAGGCCGACGCCCCAGGCCTGGAGCAGCCAGGTCGCGAGGATGGTCGCCATGGTGCCGAATGCCATGAGGTCGCCATGGGCCAGATTGGCGAAGCGCAATATGCCGAAGACGAGCGTGATGCCGAGCGCGCCGAGCGCAAGCTGGGCGGCATAGGCGAGCCCCGGCACGACGACATAGTTGCCGAGCAGGACGGCTGCGTTCGCGAGGTCGGCCGGCACCGCTCAGCCTCCGAGGAAGGACCGGCGCACTTCCGGATTGGCAAGCAGTGCTGCGCCCGTATCGGTGAAGCGGTTCTCTCCGGTGACCAGCACATAGCCCCGGTCGGCGATGGCGAGCGCCTGGCGGGCGTTCTGCTCGGCCATCAATATGGCGATGCCGGCGCTGCGGATTTCCAGCATGCGCTGGAACAGGTCGTCCATCACGATGGGCGAGACGCCGGCCGTCGGCTCGTCCAGCATCAGCACGGCAGGCTCGGTCATCAGCGCGCGGCCGACGGCCACCTGCTGGCGCTGGCCGCCGGAGAGCTCGCCCGCCGGCCGGTCCCGGTTCTCCCGGACCGCCGGGAAGAGGTCGAACACCCGTTCCATGGTTTCCCGGACGCCGTCGCGTCGGAGGAATGCGCCCATCTCCAGGTTTTCGCGCACGGTCAGGGTTGCGAACACATTGTCGGTCTGCGGCACGAAGGCCATGCCGCGCCCGACCCTGTCCTGGGGCGAGAGGCCGGTGATGTCCTCGCCGCCGAGCCGCACCGCGCCCAAGCGGAGCCGCACCATGCCGAGCAGCGCCTTCATCGCGGTGGACTTGCCCGCCCCGTTCGGGCCGACGATGACGGCGATCTCGCCGCGCTCCACGGCGATGGCGCAGCCGCGGATGATGTCGGCCCCGCCATAGCCGCCGGTCATGGCCTCGCCTTCGAGGAAGCTCACGGAGCCCTCGTCCCACCCCGGCCGAGATAGGCCTCGATCACGGCCTCGTCGGCCATGATGCGGTCGGCGGGGCCCTCTGTCAGCACGCGGCCCTCCACCATCACGATCACCGGGTCGCAGAGCCGCGAGATGAATTCCATGTCGTGCTCGATCATGCAGAAGGTATAGCCGCGCTCCAGGTTCAGCCGCAGGATGGACTCGGTAATCCGGCGCAGCAGGGTGCGGTTGACGCCGGCGCCGACCTCGTCCAGCAGCACGATCCGGGCATCGACCATCATCGTCCGCCCGAGCTCCAGCAGCTTCTTCTGGCCGCCGGAGAGGTTGCCGGCCAACTCGTCGGCGACGGAGCCGAGGCCGAGGAAGTCGATCACCTCGTCGGCCTTCTCGCGGTTCGCATGCTCCTGCTCGCGGACCGCGCCGGGCTTGAGCCATGCGCCGAGCAGGCTCTCCCCGGTCTGGCGCGCGGGTACGGTCATCAGGTTCTCGCGGAGCGTGAGGGTGGAGAACTCATGCGCGATCTGGAAGGTCCGGAGCAGGCCGCGATGGAACAGGTCGTGCGGCCTGAGGCCGGTGATCTCCTCCCCGCCGAGGAAGATGCGCCCGGCATCGGGCGCGAGCACGCCCGCGATCAGGTTGAAGAGCGTCGTCTTGCCCGCGCCGTTCGGGCCGATCAGCCCGGTAATCGAGCCCTCGGCGATCTCGAGGCTCGCGCCGTCCACCGCCGCCACGCCGCCGAAGCGCTTGGAGACCCCGGCGACGCGGATCATCGCAGTTGCGCCGCTTCGGGACGCTGAGGAAGGGAAGGCGGGGCGGCGGGCATCCGTGCCGCCCCGCCCGGCCCGCCGTCAGCGATACCGGACGGTCGCGATCTTGCCGTCCTCGATGGCGATCTCGCGGTAATTGCCGGCGCTTTCGCCCTGGCCGATCAGCTCGACCGCGGACGCGCCGACATAGTCCACATCGCCGCCGCCGGCGATGAGTTCCAGCGCCTTGCCGAGCTCGCCCGGATGGATCTTCTCGCCGGGCGCGTTGGCGACCGCCATCACATGGTCCTTCAGCTTGCCGCTGTCGGCGGAGCCGGCGGCCTGCATGGCCAGCATGATGAGGGCTGCGGCGTCATAGGCCTCGCCGGTGAACGGGCCGGCCTTGAAGCCCGCCGCTCCGGCCATGTCGGAGAAGGTCGCCGCTCCGGTGCTGTCCGTGCCCGGAACCGTGCCGAAGGAGCCGTTCAGGTCGGCGCCGATGGCTTCGACCAAGCTCTCGCCGATCATGCCGTCCGGCAGCAGAAAGGTCTCGAAGGCGCCGGTGTCGAGGGCGCCTTGGATGATGCCCTTGCCGCCCTGGTCGAGATAGCCGGCAACCACGAGCACATCCCCGCCCGCGGCGGCGAGCGCGGCGACCTCGGCCGCATAATCGCCCTTGCCGTCCTCATGCGCGGCTTCGATGGTCACGGTTCCGCCCATCGCCTTGAAATTGGTGGCGACGCTGTCGGCGAGGCCCTTGCCGTAGTCGTTGTTGGTGTAGGTGATGGCGATGGTCCCGACGCCGCGCTCCTTCAGCACCTCGGAAATCACCTGGCCCTGGCGGGCGTCGGAGGGGGCGGTGCGGAAGAACAGGCCGTTGTCCTCCAGTGTGGAGAGCGCCGGCGAGGTGGCCGACGGCGAGATCATCACCACGCCGTTCGGCATGGCGACATTCTGGAGTATGGCCGTGGTCACGCCCGAGCAGTCGCCGCCGACAATGGCGTTCACCCGGTCGGCGGTGATGAGGCGTTCCGCGGCCGCACTCGCCGCCGCGGCGTCGATGCAGGTGGTGTCGCCGCGCACCGGCGTCACCGCCGCGCCGCCGAGCAGGGCCTTGCTGTCATTGACCTCCTTGATGGCGAGTTCCGCGCCCGCCGCCATGTCCGGCGCCAGCGATTCGATCGGCCCGGTAAAGCCCACCATCACTCCGATCTTGACTTCGGCGGCCTCCGCCGATGCCATAGCGAACAGGGCTGCAAATGCAATGAGGATTTTTCGCATAGCGTCCTCCCTTGAGAAAGCCAGGCGGCGCGCAACCCCGAGTGTCGGCAACCGCCCGAATAGCTGTTTTCAGTCTAGGTTATCGGGGTCCGCCCGGCAATTGAGGAGGCGAGTTCCCCGCATGGTTCGAACCGGGCCTTGATCCGCATTGTCGGCGGGCGCTGGCGGGGGCGGCGGCTTGCCGTGCCGGCGGACCGCTCCGTGCGCCCGACCGCCGAGCGGGTTCGAGAGTCGGCGTTCAACCGCCTCCTCCATGCCGGGCTAGGGCCCCCGCTCGAAGGCGCGGCCTTCCTCGACGTGTTTGCCGGCACGGGCGCGGTCGGGCTGGAGGCGCTCTCGCGAGGCGCGGCGTGGGCGTCCTTCATAGAGAGCGATCCGGCGGTGCTGGCCCTGCTCCGCGGCAATGTCGGCGGGGAGGGGACAATCCATGTCCGCGACGCCGCCTCGCCGGGGCCCGCGCCCGCGGCCCATGACATCGCCTGGCTGGACCCGCCCTGGGGCTCGGGACTGGCCGCGCCGGCGCTTGCCGCGCTCGGGCGCGGGGGCTGGCTCCGGCCGGGCGCGCTGGTCGTCGTCGAGAGTGCGCACGGCGATGCGCCCGACCTGCCGGACCTCATCGACCGCCGCCGCTACGGCCGCACGATGCTCGCCTTCTTGCGCTTTTCGGCCCTTCCGCCTAACAGGGAGGGGCGAGAGTGAGGGGGCGGGGTTCATGGCGGCGGTGCCAGTGCTGTCCGAGATACCGGGGACGGTGTTCAAGATCGAAGCCGAAGTCGGCGACGAGGTGGCGGAGGACGATCCGGTGGTCATCCTGGAGTCGATGAAGATGGAGATTCCGGTGGGCGCTCCCCAAGCGGGCCGGGTCGCGGAGATTCTGGTCGAGGAGGGCGAGGCGGTCGAGGAAGGCCAGGAAGTCGCCGTCATCGAGGCCTGAGGCGGCGAAATCCATGACCGCCGGGACGCCTCCCTTCGGCAGGATCCTGATCGCCAATCGCGGCGAGATCGCCTGCCGGATCGCGCGGACCGCCCGGCGCCTCGGGATCGGCACCGTGGCCGTCCATTCCGAGGCCGACGCCGGCGCCCTGCATGTGCGCATGGCGGACGAGGCGGTGGCGATCGGCGGGTCCGCACCGTCGGAAAGCTATCTGGACGGCGCGCGCATCGTCCGGGCGGCGCTCGACACGGGCGCGGAGGCGATCCATCCGGGCTTCGGCTTCCTTTCGGAGAATGCGGGCTTCGTCGAGGCCGTGGAGGCGGCCGGGTTGGTGTTCATCGGTCCGGGCGCGGCCGCCATTGCCGCCATGGGCGACAAGATCGAGAGCAAGCGCCTCGCGGAGCGCGCGGGCGTGCCGGTGGTGCCGGGCGATGCGGGCGAGATCGCGGATGCCGGGGCGGCCGTCGCGAGCGCGGGCCGGATCGGCTACCCGGTCATGGTCAAGGCCTCGGCCGGCGGCGGCGGCAAGGGCATGCGCATCGCGCGCTCCGACGAGGAACTCAGGCAGGTCTTCGGCTCGACCGTGAACGAGGCCGAAAACGCCTTTGGCGACGGCCGCGTCTTCGTCGAGAAATATGTAGAGGAGCCGCGCCATATCGAGATCCAGGTGTTGGCGGACGCGCATGGCAACGCCGTCCATCTCGGCGAGCGGGAATGCTCGATCCAGCGCCGCCACCAGAAGGTGATCGAGGAGTGCCCGAGCCCGTTCGTGGATGCGGCGCTCCGTGCGGAAATGGGCGCGCGCGCCGTTGCGCTCGCCCGCGCCGTCGATTACCGCTCGGCCGGCACGGTCGAGTTCATCGTGGACCGGGAGCGCAATTTCTACTTCCTGGAGATGAACACCCGCCTCCAGGTCGAACACCCGGTGACCGAGATGGTGACCGGCCTCGACCTCGTGGAGCAGATGCTGCGCGTGGCGGCGGGCGAGCCGCTCGCCTTCGGCCAGCAGGATGTCCGCCTCGACGGCTGGGCCATCGAGGCGCGGGTCTACGCGGAGAGGCCGGAACGCAATTTCGCGCCTTCCATCGGACGGCTGGAAACCTTCCGTCCGCCGGCGGAGGACGGCGGCGTGCGCATCGACACGGGCGTGGTCGAGGGCTCCGAGATCACCATGTTCTACGACCCGATGATCGCCAAGCTCGCCGCGCACGGCGCGACGCGCGAAGAGGCGCGCGCGAGGCTTGCAGGCGCGCTCGGCGGCTTCGTCATTGGCGGCGTCGGGCACAATATCGACTTCCTCGCCGCGATTGCGGACCGCCCGCGCTTCGCCGAAGGCCGCCTCAGCACCGCCTTCATCGACGAGGAGTTCCCCGAGGGCTACGACCCCGCGGCCGGCGCCGGCGCTCATCGCAGGCTGTTCGCCGCCGTCGCGGCGGCGCTCGCGCGGGCCGAATCGCGGGCGGCGGGCGGCGGGGAGCGGCGCGACTGGGCCGGGCTGTGCGCCGCGGACGCGGCGCCGCTCACCGCCGACCCGGAGGAAGACGGCCGCCGGCACG
>JAPOZD010000069.1 GCA_026706245.1 Alphaproteobacteria bacterium | reverse complement strand
CCGGCAACCGCGGTGGAGTCGCGCGAGGTGTGGACCCAGTGCGACACCGGCCGGGCGATGCCCTCGATATCGGCGGTGAGCGGCGCGTCGTGCTCAATGTGGAAGGTGGCGTGCTCGCCCACGATATTGACGATGCCGGAATGCGCCTTCTTCGCGTTGTGCAGGTTGGCGACCGCATTGCCGAGCCCCGGCCCCAGATGCAGCAAGGTCGCCGCCGGCCGCCGAGCCATGCGCCAGTAGCCGTCCGCCGCGCCCGACACCACGCCCTCGAACAGGCAGAGCACGGAGCGCATGCCGTCCACGCGGTCGAGCGCCGCCACGAAATGCATCTCCGAGGTGCCGGGATTGGTGAAACAGACATCGACCCCGCCGCCCACAAGCGTCGTGACAAGGCTTTCCGCGCCGTTCATGGAAATCGTCCTTCGCGTTTCGGTTCAGACGCCCCGCAGCGCCTTACGACCGCCCCGGCCTGGGGGGAGGTATATATGTGGCTTGGCCCTTTGTAGCCCTCACCGTCACCCCGGCCGGAGCGAAGCGGAGAGCCGGGGTCCAGCCTCGGTTCTCGCAAGAGCTTCGGGCGATTCGGCCTGTTCCCAACCGGCTGAGGCGGCATCGGGAACCGGAGATGGACCCCCGCTGTCGCGGGGGTGACGAAATGGGGACGGAGGCCGGAGCCTTCCTGCGAGAAGGCGTCCGGGTTCACGGACGGCCCTTGCCCAGCGCCAGATCGGCGATTTCGTCCGAGGTCGCGTTCCAGAGGGCGTCCCGGTCCAGCAGGCGGCCGAGAGCCGCATCGAGATGGCGGCTGCGGTGGGGTTGGCCGAAGATCCAGGGGTGGATGCCGAGCGTCATCATCCGCCCGCCCTCGCCATGCAGGCACTCGGCGGCGTCTGCGACGAGCCCGGGATAGCGCCAGGCGTCCACCTTGCGCACGGCGAACAGTTCCGCGTCGTCCCATTCCGTGTGGGCCGGGATCGAGACGATGGGCGGCTCGGTGCGCATGGCCACCGGGCGCTCGTCGTTCGGCCAGTCGATCACATGGTCGAACTCCGCCTCCGCCAGCAGGCCCGGCGTGCGCGAGCTTTCGCCGTGGTCTTGCCCGACCCAGCCGCGCGGGCGGCGGCCGATGCAGGCTTCCAGCCGCACGGCCGATTCCGCGATGAAGGCGCGCTCCTCCGCCTCGCTCATGCGCTCGGTAATCATCCGGTTGGCGACCGTGCCATGCGCGGCGATGCCGTGGCCGTCCTCAAGCGCGCGCTCGACGATCTGCGGGCACTCCTCGGCGGCGGCGGCCCCCAGGGCGACGGTCGCCCGGAGCCCGTGCGCCTTCAATATGTCGAAGAGGCGCCAGACGCCGACGCGGAGGCCGTAGAGGCGGCGGGTGAAATTGTTGTAGTCGGGCCGGTAGCTGCCGAGGGCGCCGGCGAAACGCGGGTCTCCGAACGCATTCGGGTCGGGATCGAGCTCGAAATGCTCGACATGGATGAGCGGCATGACCGCAAGCCGCGCGCCGCCTGGCCAGACGGCCGGCTCTTCGGGCGGCGGCCAGTCGAACCAGGGGTGGTCGTAGCCGGGGCCGTCGCGGTAGCGGCGCGTCTGTTCGCTCACGGGCCCTCTCCGGGCATGGCCCCATCCGGCATGGCCCATGAGGGCAGCCATTCCCGCATCGCCCAGTCCGCGATCTCGGAGCCGGTCGCCTGCCACACGCCGTCATGGCTCATCACATAGCCGAGCGCCTCGTCGAGATATTTGATCCGGTGCGGCTGGCCGTAGAGGAAGGGGTGGAGGCAAATGGCGAGCACCCGCCCCGTCTCCGCGCCCTCCTCATAGAGCGTGTCGAAGGCATCGCGGATCATCCGCGCGAACTCCTCGCCCTCGCTCTGCCAGCGATAGACCTGCGCGTCGTTGATATCCATCGAATAGGGCACGCAGGGAAGGGGCCCGTGCTTCGTGCGCACCAGGGTCGGCTGGTCGTCATGGTAGTAGTCGGCGGTGTATTTGATGCCGAGCTCCTTCACGATATCGGCCGTGTTGAAGGTGCCGGAGACGGCGGGGCCGAACCAGCCGGGCAGCATCTCGCCGCCGGTGGCGCGGGCATAGGTCTCGACGCAGTCGCGGATGACGGCGCGCTCGTCCTCCTCCGAAAGCCCCCAGAGATAGCGCGTGTTGTAGAAGCCGTGGCAGAGGATGTCGTCGCCACGCTCGCGGATCGCCTGCCAGACCTCCGGATAGTGCTCGATCACGCCGAAGTTGAGCGAGACCGTGGCCTTGACGCCGTGGCGGGCGAAACAGTCGAGCATCCGCCACACGCCGACCCGGTTGCCGTAGTCGCGCACGCCGTAGCCGATGACATCCGGGGCGGGCATGCGCGGCCAGGCATTGCGCTGGTTCACGAACTCCGGCCGGTATTCGTAATGCTCGATATTGGGCAGCACCCAGACGGCGAGCCGCTTGCCGTCGGGCCAGACGAGCTTCGGGCGCTCCGGCAGCGGGACATAGGGGAAACGGTCCATCATGACGCGCGCAGGCTGCCCCGGCGCCTGTGGATTGTCCAAGGGTCTCATGGACGCAGCCGCTGCCGGCAGCCCCGCCTCAGGGGCGGCCGCCGCCGATGCGGAGGTTGGCGCCCGCGACATAGGAGGCCTTGTCGGACAGGAGCCAGACCACGCCCTCCGCGATCTCGTCCGGGTGCGCGACCCGTCCCATCGGGATCGTCGGGCCGATGGCGGCGATCTTTTCCGGTCCCGGCATTTCGGTGTCGGTGAGGCCGGGGCTGACCGTGTTCACCCGGATGCCCTCCCCGGCGAGTTCCTGCGAGAGGCCGATGGTGAGCGAGTTCACCGCGCCCTTGGAGACGCTGTAGAGCACAGCCTCGCCCGGACCGCCGGAGAGCGCATTGCCCGAGGAGACATTGACGATGGACCCGCCGCGCCCGCCGTGGCGGGTCGAGAGGCGCAGGACCGCCGCGTGCGCGCACAGCATGCAGCCCAGCACATTGACGGCGAGCACCTCTTCCATCACCGCATCGTCGAGTTCCTCGAACCGGCCCCGCCGGCCAATCACGCCGGCATTGTTCACCAGCGCGTCGAGCGGCCCGAACGCCTCGTCGCCCGCCGCGAACAGCCGCTCCACATCGGCCTTCCGGGCCACATCCGCCTGCACCGCGAGTGCGCGCCCGCCGGCCGCCTCGACGTCGCGCACGACCGCCCCGGCGGCATCCGCCCGCCCGGCATAGTTAACGACGACATTCCAGCCCTCCGCCCCCAGCAGCCGGCAGACCGAAGCCCCGATCCCCCGGCTCCCGCCGGTCACGATTGCGGTCTTCGTCATGTCCTTACCTTCCTTCTCTCAGGGCCCGAGCACCACGAGGCTCGGGCGCGCGCCGGCGTAGCGGGCGGCGATGTCCATGACTTCCGCGGCGCTCACCGCCTCGACCCGCTCGGTCAGCTCTTCCGGCGGGATCGGGCGGTTGTGGACCAGGAGCTGCTGGGCGAGCTGCTCGCAGCGCGAGGACGTGCTCTCGCGCGCCATCAGCAGGCTGGCGCGAAGCTGCGCGCGGGCGCGGGCGAGTTCGTCCTCGTCCGGGCCGCTGCCGGCAAGGTCCTCCAGCTCGCCGCGCACAATGGCGAGCACCTCCTCCGCGCTCTCCTGCGCCGTGCCGGCATAGACGCCCACCAGCCCGGTATCGGCGGCGGAGGACGCGAAGGAATAGATCGCATAGACCAGCCCACGCTTCTCCCGCACCTCCTGAAAGAGCCGCGAGGACATGCCGCCGCCATAGAGCGTCGAGAACACCTGCGCGGGGTAGAAGCCGGCCTCGATGAAACTCGGCCCCTCGAAGCCCAGCACGAGATGGGTCTGCTCGATGTCGCGATTTTCGCGCGCCTCGCCGCCGGCATAGCGGGCCGCCTCCGGCACCGGCGCGGGCGTGTCCGGCAGGCCCGCGAAATGGCGTTCCGCAAGACCCCGCAGCGTCTCGTGCTCGATATGCCCCGCCGCCGCCAGCACCATGGCGGGCGCCCGGTAGCGCTCGCTCATCCAGCCCGCCACCGCCTCCCGCGGCAGCGAACGCACCACCTCCGGGCGGCCGAGAATGCTGCGCCCCATCGCCTGGGCGGGGAAGGCGGTCTCCTGGAACAGGTCGAACGCCACGTCTTCGGGGAAGTCCTGCGCCTGCCCGATCTCCTGCAGGATGACAGTGCGCTCGCGCTCCAGTTCCTCCGCATCGAAGACGGAGCCGGTCAGGATATCGGCCAGGATGTCCACCGCGAGCGCGGCGTCGTCCTTCAGCACCTTGGCGTAATAGGCAGTCACCTCGCGCGCGGTATAGGCGTTCAGGAACCCGCCCACCGCCTCGATCTCGCGGGCGATATCGCCGGCCGTGCGCCGCTCGGTGCCCTTGAAGGCCATGTGCTCCAGAAGGTGCGAGACGCCGTTCTCGGCCTCGCGCTCATGGCGCGTGCCGACGCCGACCCACATGCCGAGCGAGACGGTCTCGACGGTCTTCATGGTGTCGGTCGCGACCCGGAGGCCGTTCGGCAGGGTGGAGACGGTGACGCTCATGGCCGGCGCACCCTTTCGCGGATGAAGGTCTTGAGAAGGCCGAGGTCGTTCGCCATGCGCGCCGCCCGCTCGGGGCGCTCCGCCTGCGCGGCAAGCGCGTCCGGCAAAGGCGGGCGGCGGCCGATGGCGCGCTCCACGGCGTCGGGAAACTTGGCCGGATGGGCGGTCGCGAGCGCAACCGTCGGCATGGCGGGGTCGCGCAGCGCCCGGGCCGCCGCAACGCCAACCGCGGTGTGCGGATCGACGGTCATGCCGGTTGCGGCATGGGTGCGCGCGATCTCGGCCAGCGTGTCCTCGTCGTCCACCGCATGGCCCCGGAACAGCCTGCGCGCCGCCTGCCAGCGCGCTTCGTCGAGCGGCAGCCGTCCGCTCTGCCGGAAGGCGGCCATGTGCCGGGCGACGGCCGGGCCGTCGCGCTCCAGCAGGTCATGCAGCAGGCGCTCGAAATTGCTGGAGACCTGGATGTCCATGGAGGGCGACCAGCTGGGCGTCACCGGCCTTGTGGACATGTCGCCCGCCTCGAAGAAGCGCGCGAGGATGTCGTTGCTGTTGGAGCCGACGATGAAGCGCGGCGCGTCGAGGCCCATCTCGCGCGCGGCGCAGCCCGCATAGACATTGCCGAAATTGCCGCTCGGCACGGAGAAGGCGACCGGCCCGCCGCCAAGCTGCACCGCCGCATGGACGTAATAGACCGTCTGGACCATCACGCGCGCCCAGTTGATCGAGTTGACGGCGGCGAAGCGCCATTCCTCGCGGAGCCTCGTGTCGGCGAAGAGCGCCTTCACAAGGTCCTGGCAGTCATCGAAGGTGCCTTCGAGCGCGACCGTGTGGATGTTCGGCTCTTCCACCGTGGTCATCTGCCGGCGCTGCACATCGGAGATGCGCCCGTGCGGATAGAGCATGACGAGGTCGATGGTCTCCAGGCCCCGGACCGCCTCCACCGCCGCCGCGCCGGTGTCGCCGGAGGTCGCGCCGATGATGGTGATGCGCTCGCTGCGCGCCTTCAGCACGAGGTCGAACAGCCGCCCGAGCGCCTGCATGGCGAGGTCCTTGAAGGCGAAGGTCGGGCCGTGGAAAAGCTCCATCAGCCAGAGATTGGTGTCGAGCTGCACGAGCGGCGCCGTGGCCGGGTGGCGGAAGCCCGCATAGACACCGGCCAGCAGCGCCCGCCAGTCCTCCGCCTCCAGCCCGCCCGCAACAAAGGGCCGGGTGACGGCAAAGGCGCGCGCCGCATAGCCCGCGCCCGGCGCGCGCGCCGCCTCGTCCAGCCGGGGCCACGCCGCCGGCTGCCAGAGCCCGCCATCCTCCGCCAGACCCGTCAGCAGGACGCCGGAGAAGTCCCGCTCCGCCGCCTCGCCGCGCGTGCTGAGATAGCGCATCGTCATCCCCTGCCCTGCCCGCCGCCGTGCCGGGCCGCAAAACCGCCGTTCATCGCCGTTCCCCGAAGATGCGCGAGAGATAGCACGGCAGCGGGCATCGGGGCGACCGCCCGCGCCGGCGAGAGTTTGCCGGGCGGCCCGTCAGGCCGCAGGCTGGATGACCGCGAGCAGGTCCTTCGCATCGACGACGCTGCCGACGGAAACGGGCAGGCGCGAGACCGTGCCGGCCGCTGGCGCCGTGACGGAGGTTTCCATCTTCATCGCTTCCAAGGTCAGCAGCACGTCGCCGGACCGGACCGGCTGGCCGACGGATACCACCAGGGTCGATACCACGCCCGGCATGGGAGCGGCGACCTGGTTCGGGTCGTCCGGGTCGGCGCGTTCGTTGGCCGGGACCCTCGGGGCGACGCCGGCGTCCGGCACCGCGATGACGCGCGGCTGCCCGTTGAGTTCGAAGAAGACCTCGCGCTCGCCCCGCTCGTCGGCCTCGCCAACGGCCATCAGGCGGATGACCAGCGCCTTTCCGGCGTCGATCTCGACGGCGATCTCCTGGCCCGGCGTCATGCCGTAGAAGAAGACCGGGGTGGAGAGGATATCGAGACGCCCGAATCTGCGGCGGTGCCGGGCGTAATCGGCGAAGACTGCCGGATACATGATGCTGGAGGCGAGCTCGTAGTCCGATACGGTGCGCCCGGCGGCCCTCTCGGCCTCCCTGCATTCGGCGTCGAGGTCCATCGGGGGCAGATGGTCCGCCGGTCGGCCGGCGATCGGCGCCTCGCCGCGCAGCGCCTTGACCTGTATCCGCTCCGGCCAGCCCCCCGGTGGCTGGCCGAGTTCGCCGCGCAGCATGGAGACCACGGAGCCGGGAAAGGCGATCTCGACGTCCGGGTCCAGGACCTGCTCCGGCGTCACCCCGCTGGCAACCATGTAGAGCGCCATGTCGCCGACCACCTTGGAGGAAGGCGTCACCTTCACGATGTCTCCGAACAGCCGGTTCGCCTCGGCATACATGCGGGCGATCTCGTGCCAGCGGTCCGCCAAGCCGAGCGCGCGCGCCTGTTCCTTGAGATTGGTGAACTGGCCGCCCGGCATCTCGTGCAGATAGACCTCCGAGGCGCCGGCGCGCAGGTCGGGCTCGAAGGCCGCATATTGAGCCCTGACCGCCTCCCAGTAGTCGGAGAAGGCGCGGACGGTCGCCGGGTCTATGCCGCTGCGGCGCGGCCCGTCGCCGAGCGCCGCGACGATGGAGCCGAGATTGGGCTGGGAGGTAAGGCCGGAGAAGCTGTCCATCGCTGCATCGACGGCATCCGCGCCGGCCTCGCAGGCGGCCAGCACGGCTGCGGCCGATATGCCCGAGGTGTCGTGGGTGTGGAAGTGGACGGGAAGGCCGGTCTCCTCCTTCAGTTTCCGCACCAGGAGGCGGGCATGATCGGGGCGGCAGAGGCCGGCCATGTCCTTGACGCCGAGAATGTGCGCGCCGGCTGCTTTCAACTCCCGCGCCATGGAGAGGTAGTAGTCGAGACCGTATTTCGCCCGGTCCTCGTCGAAGAGGTCGCCCGTGTAGCAGATCGCCGCTTCGCAGAGCCGGCCGGTCTCCAGCACGGCGTCGATCGCGACTTTCATGTTCTCGACCCAGTTGAGGCTGTCGAACACGCGGAAGAGATCGACGCCGGCATCGGCCGACTTCCCGACGAAGTAGCGCACCGCATTGTCGGGATAGTTGGCGTAGCCGACGGCGTTGGAGGCGCGCAGCAGCATCTGCAGGAGGATGTTCGGGACGCGCCGGCGAATGTCGCTCAGGCGGTCCCAGGGGTCCTCCTTGAGGAAGCGCATGGCGACATCGAAGGTGGCCCCGCCCCAGCATTCCAGGGACAGGAGCTGCGGCAGCCTGTGCGCATAGGCCTCGCTGACCGCCACCATGTCATAGGAGCGCATGCGCGTCGCGAGCAGCGACTGGTGGGCGTCGCGCATGGTGGTGTCGGTGACCAGCACGCGCTGCTCGGCCAGCATCCAGTCCCGGAAGCCCTCCGGACCGCGCTCGTCCAGCAGCTGCTTCGTGCCGGACGCGACGGGCTCGGCCGGATCGAAGGCGGGAACGGCGGGCGCGAAGGCCGTAGCCGACGGCCTCGGCCGGCCGGCGACCTCGGGATTGCCGTTGACGGTGACGTCGGCGATGTAGCGCAGCAGGCGCGTCGCCCGGTCGCGACGGCGGGGAAAGTGCAGCAGCTCGGGCGTCGTGTCGATGAAGCGCGTGGTGGCCTCGTCGGCCAGGAACTGCGGGTGGTTGATGAGTGTCTCGAGAAAGACGAGATTGGTCGCGACGCCGCGTATCCGGAACTCCCGGAGCGCCCGGTCCATGCGGCGGACGGCTTCTTCCCGGCTCGCGGCCCAGGCCGTGACCTTTTCCAGCAGGCTGTCGTAGTAGCGGGTGATGACGGCGCCCGAATAGGCGGTGCCCCCGTCCAGCCGGATGCCGAAGCCGGTCGCGCCCCGGTAGGCGGTGATGCGGCCGTAGTCGGGCTTGAAATTCGACTCCGGGTCTTCGGTGGTGATGCGGCATTGCAGGGCGTGGCCGCGCAGGCGGATATCCTCCTGGGACGGCACGCCCGTCCTGCGCTCGTCGCCTATGCGTTCGCCGAGCGCGATCTGGATCTGCGCCTTGACGATGTCGATGCCGGTCACCTCTTCGGTCACCGTGTGCTCGACCTGGATGCGCGGATTGACTTCGATGAAGTAGAAGGCGCCGCTGTCGGCGTCCATCAGGAACTCGACCGTGCCGGCGCCGACATAGCCGACGGCGCGGCAGAGCGTGAGGGCCGCGCTGCAGATTTCCTGGCGCGCTTCATCGCCGAGATAGGGGGCCGGCGCGCGCTCGACGATCTTCTGGTTGCGGCGCTGAAGCGAGCAGTCCCGCTCGAAGAGATGCACCATGTTGCCGTGGCGGTCGCCGAGAACCTGCACCTCGACATGCCGTGCCCGCTCGACCAGCTTCTCCAGATAGACCTCGCCATTGCCGAAGGCGACCTCCGCCTCCCGGCGCCCGGCCTCGATCCGCTCGATCAGCTCGGCGGGGGTTTCGACGATGCGCATGCCGCGCCCGCCGCCGCCCCAGCTCGCCTTCAGCATCAGCGGGTAGCCGACCTCCCCGGCCAGCCTCCGGCACTCGGCCTCGTCCGGCGGCAGGGGGCCCGTTGCCGGCATGACCGGAACGCCGACCGATGCGGCAAGGTCGCGCGCGGCCACCTTGTTGCCGAGCGTGCGCATGACCTCGGCCGGCGGCCCGATAAAGGTGATGCCGTTTTGCGCGCAGGCGTCGGCCAATTCAGGCTTCTCCGAGACGAAGCCGTAGCCGGGGTGGAGCAGGTCGGCGCCTGTCCGCCTGGCCGTGAAGACGATCTCTTCGATGTCGAGATAGGCCGTGACCGGACCCAGGCCTTCGCCGATGCGGTAGCTTTCGTCAGCCTTGAACCGGTGCAGGGCGAGCTTGTCTTCCTCGGCATAGACCGCGACGGTCCGCAGGCCGAGTTCGGTCGCCGCCCGCATGACCCGGATCGCGATCTCGCTTCGATTGGCAACCAGGAGCTTGCGTTGTGACACCGGCGTCCCCTTTCGGCTGCGGACAAGCGGCGGCGCAGCAGCCCTACGCCGCCGGCAAATGCTCCCGGAACCAGGCCACCGTTTCGTCCATCACCTCGGTGAAGGCGGGGTCCACATAGACCTCGTAATGGCCGTAGCCCCGGAGCACGACCAGCTTCTTCGGCTCGCCGGCCCGGTCGTAGAGCGCCTGAG
>JAPOZD010000284.1 GCA_026706245.1 Alphaproteobacteria bacterium | reverse complement strand
ATGATGCAGAAGGTGCAGCGGTGGTCGCAGCCCTGCTGCACCTGCACGAAGGCCCGCGCCCGGCCGCCGAAGCCGTCCAGCAGATGCGGGGCGGTCTCGCGCACGCTCATGATGTCGTCCACCAGCGCCGGCGGCGCCTCCGGCTTCCAGGCCCCGGCGGTCAGCTTCTCGGCATTGCCGACGACCCGGTCCACCTCCTCCATGGCGAGCCAGCGTTCCGGCGCGATCTGGGCGGCGCAGCCCGTGACCACGATCTCGGCTTCGGGCCGTTCCCGCCTGGCCTTGCGGATCGCCTGCCGCGCCTGCCGTTCGGCCTCAGCCGTCACCGCGCAGGTGTTGAAGACCAGGGCGTCCCTGAGGCCGGCTTCGGCCGTCAGCCGGCGCATCGCCTCCGACTCCCAGGCGTTGAGGCGGCAGCCGAAGGTGACGATCCCGGCGGTCACGGCCCCGCCTCCGGCACATGCCCTTCCAGCTCGCCCCGGAAGCTCACCGCGGCCGGCCCGGTCATAAGCAGATGGCCGTCACTCTTCCGCCATTCGATGCCGAGCGGGCCGCCGTCGAGATGCACGTCCATCCGGCGCTCGCCGAGGCCCCGCCGGACGGCGGCCGCAACTGCCGCACAGGCACCGGTGCCGCAGGCGCGGGTGATGCCGACGCTGCGCTCCCAGACGCGGAGCCGCATCGCGTCGCGGCCCCGCATCTCGGCCACGCCCACATTGGCGCGCTCCGGGAACGTCGCGTCATGTTCGACGCGCGGCCCCCAGCATTCCAGGTCCACGCCCTCGGCGTTCTCCACGAAGAAGGTAGCGTGCGGATTGCCGACATTGGTAGCCGCCGGCGCCGCCAGCGGCCCGCAGGCGAGGTCCAGGCAGAGCGTGTCTGCCGGGCCGGCCAGCGGAATCTCGTCCCAGGCAAGCCGCGCAGGCCCCATGTCCACCCGCACCGCTCCGCCGGGGCCGCGCGCGGCCCGGAGCGTCCCGGCGACGGTCTCGACCGACGCTTCGTCCCGCCCGCGCTCGTCGAACAGGAGCGCCGCCACGCAGCGCGTGCCGTTGCCGCAGGCCTCGACCTCGCCGCCGTCGGCATTGCGGATTTCCATGAACACGTCGCCGTCGGCCACGGGCGGGCGCATCACCATGAACTGGTCGCAGCCGATGCCGGTGCGCCGGTCCGCCACGCGGCGGTAGCCTTCCTCGGACCAGTCGACCGGCCGGGCGCGCGCATCCAGCACGACGAAATCGTTGCCGAGCCCGTGCATCTTGACGAAGGGAATGCCCATGGCCTGCCCGCGACCTCCGAATGCCGCTCCCGCCAGCGGCGGGACCCTATCTAGGTGCGAAGCCCGCCCTGCGCAATGGCGGTGGCTGCCCGGATTGCCCGGCCGGCGCACAGAGCATATGTGTCCCATGCAACTGAAGGCGAAGTGTCGAGGGCGGATCGGATGGCGCAACTCACGGTCGGGAAGCTGAGCGAGGACGTCGTCAACGCGCTGAAACGGCGGGCGGCAGCCAACGGGCGGTCCGTCGAAGCCGAGCACCGTGCAATTCTGCGCGAAACGCTGCTTGGAACAGACGAGAACTTCACCGCACGCGCAGCCGCGTTGCGGCGGCGGCTTCGTTCCTCCGTCGATAGCAGCGTTGTCATACGCGCGGACCGGGACAGCACGGCCTGACCGGCTATGTCGGCGGCGGAAGCGTAGCAGCGGGTCCGGGAAGCGGAAGGCTGCCTTGACGGGTCCGCAACCGGCCCATACGACTCTTCGGGACGGACAGGCCCCGGCCGGACAGTGCATCCGGACAGTGCATAAAGACACAGGGAGTTGGACCGATGGCAGACCCCGACGCGAGGCCCTATGTCATCGAGCGCCGCGAGACGGTGGCCGAGACCGACACGCTGCGCGTCGGCATACTGACGCTCGCGGAGGGGCAGGAGGTGCCCTGGCACTACCACAGCGAGATCGAGGACACCTTTTACTGCCTCGAAGGCACGCTCTCGGTGGAAACCCGCGCGCCCAGGGCGCAGCACCTGCTGGAGGTCGGCGAAAGCTGCGCCGTGCCGAAAATGACTGCGCACCGCGTCACGGGGAAGGATGGCAGCCGCGCCCGCTTCCTGATCGTGCAGGGCATAGGCGTTTACGACTTCTGCCCGGTCGGCTGAAGCTCACCTTCGAACTGCGCCGGCAGGGGCCCAAGGGTGACGACGGCGGGCGAAACAAGGCAGAATGGCCGCAACCGGACGGGGAGGCGGCGGCATCGCCGCGATTTGGGGGAAACGCATGGAGTTCGAAGGCCGGACCGTCATCGTGACGGGCGCAGGCACGGGTGTGGGGGCGGCGGCCGCGAAGCGCCTCGCCGGGGGCGGCGCGAATGTGGTCGTCAACTACTCCCGCAGCCGGGACGAGGCGGAGGCCGTGGCCGCCGCCTGCCGGGAGGCGGGCGGCGACGCCGCGGCGGCGCAGGGCGATGTGGCGAGCGATGAGGACTGCAAGCGCCTGGCCGGGGAGGCCGTCGCGCGGTGGGGCCGGATCGACGGGCTCATCAACAGCGCCGGCACGACGGTATTCCGGCCCGGCAACGACTTCGAGACCCTCTCGCAGGAGGACTTCCAGCGCATCTACAGCGTGAATGTCGTCGGCGCCTTCCTGATGACGCGCGCCGTGGCGGCGCAGATGAAGTCCCAGGGCAGCGGCAGCGTCGTCAACATCTCGTCCATCGCGGGCGTGATGGGCGTCGGCAGCTCCATCGCCTACGCCGCATCCAAGGGCGCGCTGAACACGCTGACGCTCTCGCTGGCGCGCGCTCTCGCTCCGGAAATCCGCGTCAACACGGTGGCGCCCGGCTTCATCACCGGCCGCTGGTGGCGGGAGAAGATGGGCGAGGGTTACGACAAGATGGTCGCCAACACCGAGGCGGCAACGCCGCTCAAGCGCGCCGGCACGCCGGAGGACATGGCGGCGGCGGCCGTCTGGCTGCTCTGCGGCGACATCAACATCACCGGCGAAATCCTGATCTCGGACGCCGGCATGCATCTCGGCGCAGCGCCCCTCAAGGCGCGTTGAGTCTCCGGGCCGCGAGGGTCAGTTCCGCGTTTCGCTGCCGGCGTGGAAGCTGAACACCGCACCTTCGCGGATGCTCTCGGGCCAGCGCGCGGTCACCGTCTTCAGGCGGGTGTTGAAGCGCACGCCCTCCATGCCGTGGACATAGTGGTCGCCGAACAGCGAGCGCTTCCAGCCGCCGAAGGAATGATAGGCGACCGGCACCGGGATCGGCACATTGACGCCGACCATGCCGATCTTCACCCGGCTCGAGAAATCGCGGGCCGCATCGCCGTCGCGGGTGAAGATCGCCGCGCCGTTGCCGTATTCGTGGTCGTTCACCATCTCGACGGCGGTCTCGTAGCTGGGCGAGCGCACGACCGAGAGCACCGGGCCGAAAATCTCCTGGCGGTAGATCGACATGTCGGTCGTCACCCGGTCGAACAGGCAGCCGCCGATGAAAAAGCCGTCCTCGTAGCCCTGAAGCTGGAGGCCGCGCCCGTCCACCACCAGTTCGGCGCCGGCGTCGATGCCGTCCGCGATCAGGCCCCTTATGCGCTCGAGGCTCTGGCGCGTAATTACCGGCCCCATCTCCGACGAGGGGTCGGTATAGGGCGCGACCCTGAGGCCCTCGACGCGCGGCTTGAGCACCGTCACCAGCCGGTCGGCGGTTTCCTCGCCCACCGGCACCGCGACCGACACCGCCATGCAGCGTTCGCCGGCCGAGCCGTAGGCCGACCCGACCAGCGCGTCCGCGACCTGGTCCATGTCCGCATCGGGCATGACGACGAGATGGTTCTTCGCCCCGCAGAGCGCCTGCACGCGCTTGCCGGAGGCCGCGCCGCGCGCATAGATGTATTCGCCGATCGCGGTGGAGCCGACGAAGCTGACCGCGTCCACATCCGGATGGTCGAGCAGCGCGTCCACGGCTTCCTTGTCGCCGTTCACCACATTCATCACGCCTTGCGGCAGTCCGGCCTGCGTGAGCAGTTCGGCGATGCGCACCGCCACCGACGGGTCGCGCTCGGAAGGCTTCAGCACGAAGGCGTTGCCGCAGGCGATTGACACCGGATACATCCAGAGCGGCACCATGGCCGGGAAGTTGAACGGCGTGATGCCGGCCACCACGCCGACCGGCTGGCGGACCGCGAAGCTGTCGATGCCGGCGGCCACGCCTTCGGAATACTCGCCCTTCAACAGCTGCGGGATGCCGCAGGCGAATTCCACCACCTCGATGCCGCGCGCAAGCTCGCCCTTCGCGTCGGCGAGCGTCTTGCCATGCTCGGCCGACAGCATTGCGGCCAACTCGTCCGTGTGGCTGTTGAGCAGGTTCCGGAACTCGAACATCACCGCCGCGCGCTTGGGCGGAGGCGTTGCGCCCCATGCCGGCTGGGCGCGCCGGGCGGCCGCCACCGCATGGTCCACGTCCGCTGCGCTCGCCAGACTGACCTTGGAGGCCACGGCGCCTGTCGCCGGGTTGAAGATATCGCCGGTTCGCATCGAGGCGCCGGCCCACATGGCCCCGGAAACGAAATGCTGGAGGGTGTTCATCGCTCGGTCCTCTCCGGGAAACGGGGATGGCAGCGGGCTCGCCTGCAGCCGCCAGCCCGATTTTCCTCCATTGCCGCAACGGGGTGCAAGCCCGTCGCCCCGGCCGCTCACCAGGTGTCGATGAAGGCGTATTTTTTGCCCTCGCGCGGCGGCGCGGGCGGCAGGCGTTTCAGGCTGTTCGCGATCCAGCGCCGCGTCTCGGCCGGGTCGATCACGTCGTCGAGCCCGCCGCCGGCTGCGGCGTTGACGGCGCGGGCGCGCTCATAGGCGTCCGCAACCCGGCGGTCGAACTCGGCCTTGCGCTCTTCCGCGCTTTCGAGGGCCGCCAGGACCGGCCGGAAGCCCAGTTTCACCGCGCCCTCGATGTTCATGCCGGCGAACTCCGCCGTCGGCCACGCCACCATGCAGAAGCTCACCAGCGCGCTCGCCCCGCACATGGCCTGCACGCCGAGCCCGTAGGCCTTGCGGACGATCACGCCCAGCATCGGCACGCTCAGGTTCGCGCCGGTGTTGAACAGCCGCGTGCAATGGCGAACGAGCGCCGTGCGTTCGTGGTCGGGGCCGACCATGATGCCCGGGCAGTCCATCAGGCTCAGCACCGGAATGTCGAAGGCGTCGCAGAGTTGCAGGAAGCGCGCGCCCTTGTCCGCGCCGTCGGAATCCACCGCGCCGGCCAGATGGTGCGGGTTGTTGGCGATGACGCCCATCGGGCGGCCCTCGATGCGGATGAGGCAGGTGATGATGCCGATGCCGAACTTCTCGCGCAGTTCCAGAACGGAGTCCTTGTCCGCGAGCGTGTGGATGATCTCCCGCATGTCGTAGAGCCGCACCCGGTTCTCCGGCACGGCATGGCGCAGCATGCGCTGGTCGCCGCCTTCCTCCCAGCCGTCCGTCGGACCCTGGAAATAAGAGAGGTAGTGCTTGGCGACATCGACCGCTTCGTCCTCGTCCTCGACAAGGATATCGACGACGCCGTTCGGCACCTGGAAGTCCATGGGGCCGACCTCTTCCGGCGTATAGACGCCAAGGCCGCCGCCCTCGATCATCGCGGGGCCGCCCATGGCGATGGTGGAGCTCTTCGTGGCGATGATGACGTCGCAGCAGGCGAGGAGCGCGGTGTTGCCGGCGAAGCAGCGCCCGTTGTTGATGCCGACCAGCGGCACGAGGCCGCTCAGCCGGGAGAAGGTGGTGAAGGTGTCGGTGTCGAAAGCGACGCGCGGGCCGGTATTGTCGTCGCCCGGCCGCCCGCCGCCGCCCTCGGAAAACAGGACCACCGGCAGGCGGAAGCGCTGTGCCAGCTCGAACATCCGGTCCTGCTTGTAGTGGTTGCGCCGCCCCTGTGTGCCCGCGAGCACGGTGTAGTCGTAATGCACGACGACGGCTCGCGAGCGGGTGTCGTCGAAGTTCGCGCCGTTGACCGAGGCCGTTCCCGCCACCACGCCGTCGGCCGGGTATTTCCGCCTCAGCGTCTCGATGTCGTAGCGCTGGTGCTGCAAGGCGGTCAGCAGCGGCCAGTATTCCTGGAAGGAGCCGGGGTCCACCAGCCGGGCGATATTCTCGCGCGGCATCCGGTAGCCCCGCCCATGGCGCCGGGCGACGGCCTCGGGGCGGTTCTCGTCCAGCGTGTAGGCGTGGCGCCGGATGACCTCCTCGAGGTCCGGGCGGATGAAGTCCGGATCGACCTCCCTGCCGCCCTCGGCGAAATCGCCCTCGACCTCCGCCGGCTCGACGAAGGCGATGGGCCAGCCCTCGCGCACCACATCGCCCCGATTCATCGTCACCCGGCGCACGACCCCGGCCCGTCCGGCCCGGACCTCGTGCTCCATCTTCATCGCCTCGACCACCGCGACCGGCTGGCCCGACAGGACAGTATCGCCCTCCGCGACGAGCAGCGCGACGATGGTGCCCTGGATGGGCGACGCGACGCCGGCGAGGCCATCCGGCTCCGGCGGCTCAGGCCGGTCCCGCCCCGCCTGGGCGGCCTTGACGGCGCGGTCATGGTCGAAGAGCGCGAGCGGGTCCGTCGTGTCCACGCGGGCACCGGCGAAGCCGTCCCCGCCATTCGCCTCTGCCGCGCCGGCGGCGAAGCGGGGCCGCAGTCCTTCAGGCGGGACGGCGAGCGCAGCCGCGTTCTCCTCCACCCAGCGGGTATGGGTGCGGCCGGCGGCGAAGTCCTCATGCGCCAGCACATTCATCAGGAAGGGGATATTGGTACGCACGCCCTCGATGCGGAACTCGGCGAGCGCCCGCCGGGTCCGCGCCGCCGCATCCGCGAAGGCGGGGGAGGGCGCGTGGCAGACCGCCTTGGCGAGCAGGGAGTCGAAGGCGGTGCTGGTGCGGTAGCCCGCATAGCCGAAACCGTCCACCCGCACGCCCGGCCCGCTGGGCGCCTCATAGGCCTCGATAAGCCCGGCTTCGGGGCGCACGGAGCCGTCTTCGGCCACGGTCTCCATGTTGATGCGCGCCTGGACCGCATGGCCGCGCGGGCGGGCGGCGGCCGGGTCGTCGAGGCCGAGTTCGGCGAGCGTCGCGCCGCCGACCAGCCGGAACTGCGTCTCGACGAGATCGACGCCGGTCACGGCCTCCGTCACCGTGTGCTCGACCTGCAGCCGGGCATTGGCCTCGATGAAGGCGAAAGCCGTGCCTTCAGTCCGCTCGCTCGCATCCACCAGGAATTCGAAGGTGCCGAGGCTGAGATAGCCGACCGACCGGGCGAGCCGGACAGCCGCCTCCGCCATGTCGCGGCGCAGCTCCGGGTTGAGGCCGGGCGCAGGTGCGGCCTCGACGATCTTCTGGTAGCGGCGCTGGACGCTGCATTCGCGCTCGCCCAGATGCACGGCATGGCCCGCCCGGTCGCCGAGGACCTGGACCTCGATATGCCGGGCGCGCGGAATGAACGCCTCGACATAGACATCGCCGCAGCCGAAGGCGGCTTCCGCCTCGGAGCGGCAGCGCGCAAAGGCGGCCCCGATCTCGCCGGCCTCGAACACGGCGCGCGCGCCCCGCCCGCCGCCGCCTGCAAGCGCCTTTATCATCATGGCGCCGCCGGGCCCGAGCGAAGCGAAGAACGCCTGTGCTTCCTCCAGCGTCACGGCGCGGTCGATGCCGCCCAGCACCGGCACGCCCGCCGCCCGCGCCGCCTTGCGCGCCTCCGCCTTGTCGCCGAACAGCCTGAGATGGCGCGCTTCCGGGCCGATGAAGCAAAGGCCGGTTTCGGCGCAGGCCTCGGCGAACTCGGCGCGTTCGGAGAGGAAGCCGTAACCCGGATGGACAGCGTCGTATCCGCCGTCGCTGGCGGTCTTCACGATCTGCCCGATATCCAGATAGGCCGCAGGGCCCGACCCGGAGAGCGGATGCGCCTCGTCGGCCATGCGCGTGTGCAGGCTGGCGGCGTCGTCCTCGGAATAGACCGCGCCGGAGCGCAGGCCGAGATCGGCGGCGGCGCGCGCGATGCGGATGGCGATCTCGCCCCGGTTGGCGATCAGGACGGCGGAAAGCGTCATGCGGCCTCCTTCGCGCTTCCGGCGGCGTGCGCGGACCGGGTCGTCGGGCAGGGGTTCAGGGCGCGGGGGCGTAGGGATCGTAGGAGCCGAAATTCCAGAGATGCCCCTCCGGGTCCAGCGCGCTGTAGAGCCGGCCGCCATAGGGCTGGTCTTCCGGTTCCATGACGACCTCCGCCCCGGCGGCCGCGGCGCGCGCATGGTGGGCGTCCACATCGGCCACGATCAGATAGGGGCACTGCGTCTGCCGGCCGCCGACCTCGCCGGGTGAGACCATGCGGGTGTCGTGGTCCCCGTCGCGCGCCTGGCCCAGCATGACCATGCCGTGGCCGAAGGTCAGTTGCGCGTGCTCAATCGCGCCGTCCTCGCCCTCGACGACGAGGTGGCGCTCGAAGCCGAAGGCGCGGCAAAGCCAGTCCAGCGCTGCGCGGGAATCGCGGTAGCGGAGCGTCGGAATCACAGTCGGTGTAGTCATCGGACAACCTTCGTATGCGGCCGGTCGCCGCCATTGGTCGCGCGCCTCCGCCCGCCGGTCAAGCCCGGCGGGGGCCTCGCCTTGCGGCGGCCGGCGGGGCGTATAGGGTGCTTTCTGCATTCGGGCAGCGGGAAGAGGCCGTTGACGCCGAAGACGATCGCGATAGGTGGGCGCCGCGCAGATCCGGCAAAGCCGCTGCGGTCTGCGCGCCGACCTGCGGGCCGACAGCCGTCCATAAGAATTACGACTTGCCGCGTTCTTCCGCAGCCTGCCGGGAGGCGACAATCCGCATCCGATGCACGGAGTTCTGAAAGATGCTCGATCCTGCCCGGTACGACGCAATAACATTCGACTGCTATGGAACGCTCATCGATTGGGACACCGGCGTTGCGAACGCATTCGGCCCATGGGCTGTGAAGACGGGATTTGCCGGGTCCATCGCTGACCTGGTTGAGCGTTTCGCCCGCCATCAAAGGGAGAGGCAAATTGTTCGACCGGCGCTCAACTATCGGGATGTGATACGTCAGGCTTTCGAGGGCGCTGCCGGCGATCTGGGGGGCTTCGTACCCGACGAGGACCTGGCGGCGTTCAGCCGGAGTGTGGGCGCCTGGCCCTGTTTCCCCGACACAATCGACGCACTTCGAAACCTGAAAGCCAGGGGCTTCCACCTCGGGGTCGTGTCGAATGTGGACAACGCCTCCTTTGAGGATACGCACAAGCGGTTGGGGGGGATGATCGACACCGTGGTAACCGCGGAGACGGTCGGCGCCTACAAGCCCGACTTGAAGATGTTCGAGGCGCTCTTTTCTGCCCTTGCCGCGCGCGGGATCGCGCGAAAAAGGATTCTTCATGTCGCCCAAAGCCGCTTCCACGACGTTGCGCCCGGCAATGAACTCGGCCTGGACGTTGTCTGGATCGACCGCCAGCATGGCCGACCCGGCAAAGGTATCACGATCCCATCGGATGCCAGGCCGCTGATAAGGTTCGATAGTCTTGAGACGATGGTTGACAGCCTGAACCGCAACTCGCGCGGGCTTGACGTTTGACTGTATGCGGTGCGAGCGCCCCACCTTCATCCGGGTCGCGGAGCACGTCGAAAGCGCGCATCAATCCGGCGTGGCCGTGTCGCCCGTGTAAAAGGCCGCCGTACGCTGCGCCGCTGCGCGCGCAACGTC
>JAPOZD010000067.1 GCA_026706245.1 Alphaproteobacteria bacterium | reverse complement strand
CCTGCCCGGCTGGCTGCCGACGGAAGAGGACAAGGCCTATGTCCGCTCGCTGATGCACGCCGTCACCGAGCCCGGAAAGATGGCGGGCTGGATCGCCCCGCCGGCGCGCGGCATCGACGGCAAGCCGGTCGATTACGAATATGTGAAGCTGCATTGACGGCGCGCTTCGCCATCGTCGGGTCCGGCCCGGCGGGCTGTTATCTGGCGGACGCGCTGGCCCGGGCCATGAATGGCGCGGTCATCGACGTGTTCGAGCGGCTGGACGAGCCCTTCGGCCTTGTGCGCTTCGGCGTGGCTCCGGACCACGAGGCGACACGCGCCATCGCCCGCGTGCTGCGCCGGCCCTTCGACAGGGGCGCGGCCTCTCTGCATCTCGGCGTGGAGGTCGGACGCGATATCGGGCTGAACGCGCTGCGCCGCAACTATGATGCCGTGGCATTGGCGACGGGCGCGCCCCTGGACCGCAGGCTGGACGTGCCCGGCGAAGAGTTAGCCGAGCCTTCAGGCCGCTTCATCCGCTGGATCAACGGCCATCCCGAAGCCGTTCCGCCGGCCCGTCTCACGGGCGCCAGGCGCGCGGTCGTCATCGGGGCCGGCAATGTCGCTCTCGACGCCGTCCGCCTGCTGGCGAAGCATCGCGAGATCGACTGCCTGAACCCGCTCGCGCTGGAGCGCATAGACCTGCTGATCCGGGCCGGCCCGGAGGATGTGCGCTTCAGCCCAGCCGAGCTTCTGGAGATCGGCGAACTCACCACCGCCTGGCCCGATCTGGATATCTTCGGGGACGCCACCGGCGAGGCTGCCGCAGTGCTGGCAGACTTCGCAGCACGTACACCGGGGCGCGGCATTCCGATCCGCTTCCATTTCCGCACACAGGCAACGGCCTTTTTGGGCGCCGGGCGCCTGGAGGCGGTGGGGACCGACCGGAGCGTCCTGCCGGCCGATCTCGCCGTCACCTGCATCGGCTATGAGAAGGCCGCCATAGACGGCGTCTGGCCCACCGGCCCGGAGCCGGAGCCAGGCCTCTACGCCGTCGGCTGGGCCGCCCGCGGCCCGACGGGAACGATCCCGACGAACCGCGCCGAGGCCCGCGCCCTGGCCCAAAGGATGATCGCCGGCCTCGAACCATAGCCGGATAGGAATTTTGCCAACCGCCCTTCCCTGCCTCTGGCTGAACCGCATTTCCGCGACTCGCAGCCGCGTTGATTGCGGCGGCGCAAGGAATAGGTTGCCCGCTTTCACGATACAGTGCGAGACGCGATGAAGCCGACCGTCCGCCCCGCCAATCCGAACTTCTCCTCCGGGCCCTGCACCAAGCGGCCGGGATGGACGCCGGCCGTCCTCGCCGATGCCCTGGTGGGGCGCTCGCACCGCTCCGCGCCCGGCAAGGAAAAGCTGGCCGAGGTCATCGCCAGGAGCCGCCGGCTGCTCGGCATGCCGGAGGACTGGCGGCTCGCGATCGTGCCCGCCTCCGACACCGGGGCCGTCGAGATCGCGCTCTGGTCCCTGCTCGGCGCGCGCGGCGTCGATGTGCTGGCGTGGGAGAGCTTCGGGGCGGGCTGGGCCGTTGATGTCCGCGCCCATCTCGGCATCCGGGACGTGCGCCTGCTGGAAGCCGGATACGGCGCCCTGCCGGACCTCTCGGAAGCGGACTTCGACCGCGACCTCGTGTTCGTGTGGAACGGCACCACCTCCGGCGTCTGTCTGCCCGACGGCCAGTGGATCGCGGAAGACCGGCGCGGCCTCGCGATCTGCGATGCGACCTCGGCCGTGTTCGGCATCGACATGCCCTGGTCCCGGCTCGATGTCGTCACCTGGTCGTGGCAGAAGGCCATTGGCGGCGAAGGAGCGCACGGCATGTTGGCGCTCGGCCCGCGCGCGGTGGAGCGGCTGCTGTCCTGGACGCCAACGCGCCCGCTGCCGAAAGTCTTCCGGCTGGTGCGCGACGGCGCGTTGATCGAGGGCGTCTTCCGCGGCGAGACGCTGAACACGCCCTCCATGCTGTGCGTGGAGGACGCGCTCGATGCGCTGGCCTGGGTAGAGCGCGCGGGCGGCCTTGCCGGAACCGTCGCCCGGACGCGGGCCAACGCCGCCGTCATCCGCGATTGGGTGGCCCGGACGGATTGGATCGACTTCCTCGCCCGCGACCCGGAGTCGCGCTCGCCGACCTCGGTCTGCCTCGCCTTTGCCGATCCCCGGGTCGCCGGCCTGCCGGAGGACCGGCGGCGGGCCTTCGTGCAGGCATGTGCGGCGCGGCTGGACGCCGAGGATGGGGCCCGCGACATCGCCAACCATCGCGACGCCCCGCCGAGCCTGCGCATCTGGGCCGGCCCCACGGTCGAGCGCGGCGACCTGGAAGCGCTCATACCCTGGCTGGACTGGGCCTTCGAGGCCGAGGTCGGGAAGCTCTGAGCGCGGCGATGAAGAAGGTGCTGATCTCCGACCGCCTGAGCGCCCGCGCCGGGGAGATCCTGCGCGCGGCGGGGCTGGAGGTCGAGGAGGCGCCGGACCTTGCGCCGGAAGCGCTCGCCACGCGGATGGCAGGCGTTCACGGCCTGGCGGTGCGCTCCGCCACGGAGGTCACGGCGGCGCTGCTCGACAGCGCGCCCGATCTGGAGATTGTCGGCCGCGCCGGCATCGGCGTGGACAATATCGACATCCCGGCGGCGACGGAGCGCGGCGTGGTCGTGATGAACACGCCCTACGGCAACACGGTCACGACGGCCGAGCACGCGATTGCGCTGCTGTTCGCGCTCGTGCGCCAGATACCGGCGGCCGACCGCTCGACCCAGGCCGGCAAATGGGAGAAGTCCCGCTTCATGGGCAGCGAGATCGCCGGCAAGACACTCGGCGTCATCGGCTGCGGCAATGTCGGCGCGGCGGTCTGCCTGCGGGCTCGCGGGCTCGCGATGCGGGTGCTGGTCTTCGATCCCTTCGTCTCCGAGGATCGGGCGCGGGACCTCGGCGCCGCCAAGGTGGACCTGGAGGCCCTCTTCGCCGAAGCCGACTTCATCACGCTCCACACGCCGCTGACAGAGCGGACGCGCGGCATGATCGACGCGGACGCAATCTCCCGGATGAAGCCCGGCGTGCGCCTCGTCAATTGCGCGCGCGGCGGGCTCGTCGTCGAGGCGGACCTCAGCGCCGCACTCGACAGCGGCCATGTAGCGGGCGCGGCCTTCGATGTCTTCGAGGTCGAGCCGGCGGAAGAGAGCGCGCTCTTCGGCCGCGACAATGTCGTAGCGACCCCGCATGTCGGGGCGTCCACGGCCGAAGCGCAGGAGAATGTGGCGGTCGAGGTGGCGCAGCAGATCGCGGCCTTCCTCAATACGGGCGCCGTCGTCAACGCCCTGAACGCGCCGTCCGTCACCGCCGAAGAGGCGCCGAGGCTGAAGCCCTATATGGGCCTGGCGGACGCGCTCGGCCGTTTTGTCGGACAGATCTGCGACGACGCGATCACCGGCATCGACATCGCCTGGAAGGGTGACATGGCGCGGCTGAACACGCGCCCGCTATCCGGCCTAGTGCTGCAGGGCGTGCTGTCCAGCCAGCTCGACTCCGTCAACATGGTGAACGCGCCGCTCATCGCCCGCGAACGAGGCATCGACTTGCGCGAGACCTCGACGGGCGAGGCGGACGGCTACCGGGCCCTCATCGAGGTCAGGGCCGCCATGGGCGAACGAAGCCGCACCGTCGCCGGCACGTTGTTCGGAGACCGGCTGCGGCTGGTGCGGGTGCAGGACATCCATTTCGAGGCGGCGTTCGGGTCGATCATGCTCTTCGTCAGGAACCATGACCGGCCGGGCGTCATCGGCAAGATCGGCACGATCCTGGGCGAGGAAGGCGTCAACATCGCCAACTTCCATCTCGGCCGCCCGGTGGCGGGCGGGCATGCGCTCGCGCTCATCGAGATCGACGAGGACTGCCCGGAGCGCGTGCTGGACCGCATCGCCGCCCTGCCGGACACAATAGCCCGCCCCCTGGTCCTCCGGTTTTGAGCGGAGCGGTTGCGTTGCCGGGGGCCGAGTGTATCCTTCCAAGCGACACTTCGGACGCAGGAAACCGAACGATGGAGATAACCGCCAAGGAATTGCGGAGCCGTGTCGGAGAGGCGCTGGCCCTGGTGGAGCGGGGCGAGCAGGTGACCGTCACCTATCGCGGCAAGCCCCGGGCGAGGCTGGTGCCCATCGAACAGTCCGAGGAGGCACCATGCTACGAGCCTGCGCCCGCTTCCGCCTTCGGCATGTGGAAGGACCGCACGGATATGGACGATGAGGCAACCTGGGTTCGCAACCTTCGCAAGGGGCGCCTTTTTGCTGATTGATTCCGACGTTGTGATGACGTTGTGATAGGGTTTCTGCGCGGGCGGGCGCCTGCCCGGGAAGCGATCTCGAAACAACATCCCGTCCGAATTTCGACAGTGACTTACATGGAAGTTGCGCAAGGCGTGCGCAACAGGCAGGAGCTTCAATTGTTCCGATGGACGGTTCGGACATACGGCTGGCGCATCCTGCCACTCACGGAAGAGATTGGCAGCCGGGCAATCTCCTATGTCGAGGAGTATGCGCTCTCGCACGGTATGCGCATGGGGGATGCGCTCGTCGCAGCCTCGGCGGTGGTCTCCGGCTTGGGCCTGCTGACCGGTAATGTCCGCCATTACCGCTTCCTTCCCGGACTCGCGCTGGAGCGCTACGACCCCGCCGGACGGAGTGTATGACCGAAAGGGCCCTGCTTCCGGCCGGACTGCGCGATGTCCTGCCCCCGGATGCCGCCTTCGAGGCGGCCGTGGAGGCGCGCCTGCTGGAGCTCTTCGCACTCAACGGTTACGAGCGCGTTGACCCGCCGCTCGCCGAGTTCGAGACGAGCTTCCTCGCGGACGAAGGCGCCGCGATTGCGGCCGACACCTTCCGCATCATGGACCCGGTTTCGCAACACATGCTGGCGTTGCGCTCCGACATGACGCTCCAGGTGGCGCGGATCGCGCGCACCCGGCTTGCCGGTGAGCCGCGCCCGCTGCGCCTTGCCTATGCGGGACAGGTGCTGAGGGTCGGCGTCTCCCAGCTCCACGCCGAGCGCCAGGTGGCCCAGGCCGGGGTCGAACTGATCGGCGCGGAAGGCGTGTCGGCCGATGCCGAGGTCGCGCGGCTCGCCTTCGAGGCGCTGGAAGCGCTGGGCGTGCCGGGGGTGAGCATCGACCTGGGCGCGCCGGCGCTGGTGCGGGCGCTGCTCGCCGATGCCGGCCTCGAAGACGACTCCGTGCTGGGCGATGCGCTCAGCCGCAAGGATGCGGCGGCTGTCGCTTCGCGGGGCGGACCGCGCTTCACGGCCCTGATGGCGGCGACCGGTCCCTACAGGACGGTGGCGCCGGCGCTCTCTTCGCTCGACCTGCCGGCGGCCGCGGCCGCGCTTCGGGACCGCCTGCTGGAAGTTGCGGCGGCGGTGGCGGCGGCGGCGCCCGGGCTGCGGATAACCATCGACCCGGTGGAACACCGCGGCTTCCAGTATTACTCGGGAGCGGCCTTCAGCCTGTTCGCAAGCGGCGGTCGCGGCGAGGTGGGCCGCGGCGGCCGCTACCGCGCCGAGGGCGAGACGGGCACGGGCGTGACGCTCTATCTCGACGCCATCCACCGCCTGCTGACGCAGCCAGCGCCGCGTTCCCGCCTGTTCTTGCCTTTCGGCACAGGCGGCGCGGAACGCCGGCGCTGGCAGGCGGACGGCTGGATAACGGTGCAGGCGCTTCAGCCGGCAGGCGATCCGGAAGCCGAAGCGCGCCGCCTCGGCTGCAGCTACCTGCTGGGCGCCGGCGGCATCGAATCCCTGGACGGAGACCCGGAATGACCAATGTGGCCGTAATCGGCGCGCAATGGGGCGACGAAGGCAAGGGCAAGGTCGTGGACTGGCTCGCCGAGCGGGCCGATGTCGTGGTGCGCTTCCAGGGCGGACACAATGCGGGCCACACCCTGCAGGTCGCCAACGAGACCTACAAGCTCTCGCTGCTGCCGTCCGGCGTGGTGCGGGGCACGCTTTCGATCATCGGCAACGGCGTGGTGGTGGACCCGTGGGCGCTGTTGGAGGAAATGGACCGCCTGCGCGGGCAAGGCATTGCGGTTTCTCCCGAAACACTGCGCCTTGCGGAAAGCGCGACCTTGATCCTGCCCTTCTACGGGCGCGTGGACCGGCTCCGCGAAAAGCGGCGGGGGAAGGGCGCCATCGGCACGACCGGGCGCGGCATCGGCGTTGCCTATGAAGACAAGGCCGGGCGGCGCGCGATCCGCGTTGCCGACCTGTATGACGATGCCGGGCTCCGGGAGAAGGTCGGCCACCTGCTGGAGCATCACAACGCATTGCTCCGGGGATGGGGCGCGGAGGAAATCGCGCCGGACGAGCTCATTGCGGGTCTGGAGGAGGTTCGCGGTCCGCTGGCGCCTTATGTCGATTGCGTTTGGGAGCGGCTGGACGGGTTGCGTCGGTCCGGGAAGCGACTCCTGTTCGAAGGCGCGCAAGGCATTCTACTCGATGTGGACCACGGCACCTATCCCTTCGTGACCTCCTCGAACACGGTCGCAGCGGCGGCTGCAGTCGGCAGCGGCATGGGGCCGGGTGCAGTCGGCTATGTGCTCGGCATCGCCAAGGCCTATACAACGCGCGTCGGCGGCGGCCCGTTCCCCACCGAATTGACGGACGAGATCGGCGCGCATCTTGCAGAGCGTGGCCGCGAGTTCGGCACTGTCACCGGCCGGCCGCGGCGCTGCGGCTGGTTCGATGCGGCGGCGGTGCGCCAGGCGGTGCGGCTCTCGGGCATGGACGGCATTGCGCTCACAAAGCTCGATGTGCTGGACGGCCTCGAAAGCCTGGAAGTCTGCACGGGATACCGCATCAGCGGGCGCGTGCTGTCGCGCCTGCCGGCCAGCCAAGCGGACCAGGCAGCGGTCGAACCGGTATATGAGCGGCTGGAGGGCTGGTCCGAAAGCACGGCAGGCGCCACGGGCTGGGCGCAACTACCGGCCACGGCGGTCAAATATGTCCGGCGTGTCGAGGAACTGATCGGCTGCCCGGTCGCGATGCTGTCCACGGGACCGGACCGCGAAGACACGATAGCGATGTACGACCCCTTCGCCGATTAGGGCGGCGAAGTCCCGGCTAGGCGGCCTGTTCGCGGGCTTCGCGCTTGGCCTTCGCCTTCTCGATACGGCGCTTGATGCGCCGGGCCTCAACCGTCAGCCTCGAATCGGGACGGCCGAGAAGGAAGGCGTCGAGACCGCCATTGTGCTCCACCGTGCGCAGGCCGTGGCCCGAAATGCGCAGCCGCACCGCCTCGCCCAGGACTTCGCTCAGCAGCGTCCTGGACTGCACATTCGGCAGAAAGCGCCGGCGGCTCTTGTTGTTGGCGTGGCTGACATTGTTGCCGGTCATCACGCCCTTGCCGGTGATCGCGCAGCGCCGCGACATCGCCTTCACTCCTTGCCGGAACGGCCTCGTTCGGAACGCGGCTGTATAGGGACGCCGCCGAAGCCGGTCAAGCGTCAGCTATCCGCCCAGTTCCCGCGAGCGATTGGCGGCGGCGGCGACGGCGCGGCGCATGAGCGCGGCCAGGCCGTCATCGGCCATCAACACGTCGAGGGCGGCGGCGGTGGTCCCGCCGGGACTCGTGACATTGCGCCTCAGCACATCCGCGCCTTCCGGCGACCGGTTCAGCAGTTCCCCGGCCCCGGAAACGGTGGCGCGGGCGAGGCGCATCGCCATGTCGGCCGGCAGGCCCTCGCGCTGGCCGGCCGCGGCAAGCGCCTCCACCAGATGGAAGACATAGGCCGGGCCGCTGCCGGAAACGGCCGTCACGGCGTCCATGGCCGTCTCGTCGCCAAGCCAGACGACCTCGCCGACGGCTTCGCAGATCGTCTGGCAAAGCGCCATCTGCGCGGGATCGACGCCCCGGTTCGCGGTGAGCGCGGCAATGCCGCGCCCGACCGCCGCCGGCGTGTTCGGCATGGCGCGGACAACGGCGGCGCCCCGGCCCAGTATTTTCTCGAAGAACGCGATCGGGGTCCCGGCAGCTATCGAGAGGAACACGGGCGCTCCGTGCCCCGTATAGCGGCAGTAGGCCGGCACGACCTCGTCCATCACCTGGGGTTTGACCGCGAAGATGACCGCGTCCGGGCGCACCCGGTCGGTGACATTTTCGAGCGCCGTCGTGATGTGAACGCCCGGACTGCCCTGAAATTCGCGCGTCGCATCCTCTTCCGGCTCGACGACCACGATCTGGTCGGCGAAGCGCTGCTCCAGCCAGCCCGTCAACAGTGCGCCGCCCATCTTGCCGCAGCCGACAAGGATCAGGTTAGGAGTGCTCATGCCTCGCCCATCGGATGGATCATCGCGGCCGCCACGGCCTTGACCGGCGACTTGCCGCCCCATAGCGCATGTTGGAACGCCGGATAGAATTGGTCCAGCCCGCTTGTGGCGGCGAGCAGGATATCCTCCACCGGTTCCCTGGAGGCCGAAATGCCGCGGAGCGGAATGGCATGGCGGATGCACAGCGCCCCGGCGTCGCGCTCGAAGCAGAAATGCCCGATTTCCAGCATGTCGTTGGCATGGGCGAGCATTTCCAGCAGCGCGTTCCGCCCCTCCACCGGAACCGGCAGCCGGCAGGCCGCGGCAATCTGCATGACGGCGGGCCGCATGTGCCAGGCCGCGCACACGGAGGTCTCGCCCCAGCCACCCTGAAGCTCGGCCGTGAGCGTTCGCGAATCGTCCCGGCTGTAGGCCCAGTCCCACGCCCGCACGATATCCTCGACCAGATCGATCGGATTCAGCGCCTCGGCAAAAGTTCTCTGTTTGAACATGCGTTACCCAATACAGCACAATATGTCGTATTGCCAATGATCTAAAACCGCAATTTGTGGAAAAACCAGGGTCCTTGCCAGCTCGCAGGAAGCGGACCCGGCGGGAAGGCGCACGGCGTTGTCATGCCCGCAAGACGGGCTATATTCGCCTCAAAGCGGGAAGCAGGCGTGCGGCGATGAGCGAATATGTCGTCCAGAGGGCGAATATGGTGGAGTGCCAGTTGCGGGCCGGCCGGGTGACGAATCCGGCGTTGCTGGACGCGATGGGCAATGTGGCGCGCGAGGACTTCGCCCCCGTTGCGCTGAAGCCGGTCGCCTATGTGGATGAGGACCTCGCGTTTCGCGGCCGCGTTCTGGTTGAGCCGATGGTCTTCGCCCGCCTCGTGCAGTGCGCCGAACCCGGGCCGGACGACTATATGCTCGATATCGGCGCCGGGCTCGGCTATTCGAGCGCCGTTCTGGGCCGGATTGCAAGCGCGGTCGTGGCCCTGGAAAGCGACGGCGAGCTCGCGGAAAAGGCCCGCAAGGCGCTTGCCGAGGCCGGCAGCGACAATGTCCTGGTGGTCGAAGGGCCGCTGGAGGCAGGCTGCCCCGAGGAGGCGCCGTTCAATCTCATCACCGTCCAGGGCGCCGTGGCATCCGTGCCGCCGGCCCTGCTGGACCAGCTGGCGGAAGGCGGACGGCTCGCCGCGGTGGTGCGGTCCGGCGGCGGGCTCGGCCGGGCGGAGATCTTTACGAAACGGGGCGGCGTGGTGTCGTCGCGCACCGTCTTCGATGCCGGCACCCCCTATGTTGCGGGCTTCGAGCCCAGGCAGGAGTTCGTGTTTTGAGCGCCCGACGGTTCCGGTTTGCGACCCTTTGCGCTGCGGCGGCGCTGGCAATCGCCCTGCCTCAGGCGGCGGCCGGCGACACGCTCCTGGAGGCGATGGCCAAGGCCTATGTCGCCAA
>JAPOZD010000308.1:3104-9822 GCA_026706245.1 Alphaproteobacteria bacterium | reverse complement strand
CGCTGCTGCCCGGAATGTCGGTCCAGCTCCCGTAGCCGCCTGCCGTGCGGTAGGCATACTGCCATTTCACGATCGAGGCATCCGATGGATCGGTCCACGAAAGCGCAACCTGCCGGTCACCCGCAAGCACGTTAAACCCGGCCGGCTTTTCCGGCGCGCTCGCCATGGGCGTTGTCGAGACCTCGTCCGATTCGGTGCCGGCTCCGATGGTGTTTACCGCCCGGATCCTGAATGTGTGGGCCGTATCGTTCTCAAGCGCAGCAACGATATAGCGAACCATTGTTGCGTTGCTTCCCGCCATGTCGGTCCAGTCGCCGTAGCCGCCGGTCGTCTTGTAAGCGAGTTGCCATTTCGAGATCGTTTCGTTTTCGGGATCGGTCCAGGTCAATATTGCCTTTCGATTGCCGGACTCGACTGAGAAACCCGTCGGTTTTCCGGGCGCCGCCGGCATGGGCGTCGCGGACCTTTCGTCCGACCGCCTCCCGGTTCCGGCACCGTTGAACGCCTGAATCTGAAACACGTATCCGGTGCCGTTTTCGAGGCCGCGGACGGTATGGGTCGTCGTGTCGGCGCCGGAGCCGGGAACGGCCGCCCAGCTCCCGTAGCGCCCGTCCGCCTCCTTCTGGCGGAACTCCCAGCCCTGTATGCTGACATCGTCCGCATGGTCCCACATGAGCACGACCTTCAGGTCTCCCGGAAGCGCCTGAAATCCGGCCGGTTTCGCCGGAAAGGCCGGGTAGGGCTCGCCGGTCGCCTCATCGGATTCGCGGCCGGGACCGGTGGCATTCACTGCCCTGATCTTGAACCTGTAGGTCCGGTTATTCGCAAGGCCGGTGACCGTGTAGCGCCTTGTAGCGGATCCGCTCCCCGGCACATCCGCCCAATCGGGATAAGAACCGGCGCTCAGCTTCCAGGCATATTGCCAATGCGTAATCGTCGGGTCGCTCGGGCCCGACCACCGCAGGCGCACCTGGGTGTTGCCGTCTTCGGCCGTGAGTCCGGTCGGCTTTGGCGGTGCGGACTGTGCGCAGGAACGGTCCGCCGATACGGCCGCAGCGCCAACCAGCAGGACCGCGACGGACAGCCAGCGGCGGCGTCGCGGTATTGCAGGCCGCCGCGCTTCCGCAAGCGGAGCCGTCGCGCGGGCCGGCTTGGAAAGCAAGCGCAGGTCCCCCTTGCATGCCGAAGCATGGCGGCCTCGTCAGCGAGGCCGCTCCCCCGCAAGGGATTCCGTCGTCGGGGAGAGATAATGTAAAGAAACCGCCAGTCATATCTGGGAAACCAATAATGCATACCAAGGATTTTTTTCAAGCAGGGCAATGGCGCGGTGAAATTCCCGACTTGCTGACGTCAGGGCAGGCGGCAGGCGGGGTATTGAGCGTCCGCAACGCCGCCTGTTTCACCGTGGGAGCGCAGCGAGGCAGTAGAGAAGGAACAAGCGAAGAAAATGATAAACAGGCGGATCCGGTCGGGAGCGGCCCCGAGAGCGACCTCGGAGCCGGGCCTGCAGGCGGAAGCATGGGACGGCGCAGCGGCACATGCGGCGCGCGCGGGATGGCGCCGGCGGGGCGAAATGCAACCCGCGCCGCCGACAGCAAAATAGGGGTCAGCCGCCGCAGGCGGGGCAATCGGCGCGGCGCTTGAAGCGGATCATCCGCATCGAGACGCTGAGCGCGTCGTAGAGCAGCAGGCGCCCGGAGAGGCCATCGCCGATGCCGATCAGTTCCTTCAACGCCTCGACCGCCATGAGCGTGCCGACCACGCCGGCTACCGCGCCGAGGATGCCGGCTTCCGAGCAGGCCGGCACCGCGCCCGGCGGCGGCGGCTCCGGGAACAGGCAACGGTAGCAGGGATGTTCTGGCCCGGCATGGGGCTTGAAGGTGGAGACCTGGCCGTCGAAGCGCAGCACCGCGCCCGAGACGAGCGTCCGCCCGGCGGCTATGGCGGCGTTGTTGACGAGGTAGCGGGTGGCGAAGTTGTCGCTGCCGTCGAGGATGAGGTCATAGTCCCGGAAGAGCCGGGCGGCGTTGGCCTCTGTCAGCCGCTCATTGTGGGTCTCGACGCCGATGGCGGGGTCGAGCGCCCGGATGGCGGCGGCGGCGCTCTCGGCCTTGGGCCGGCCGATGCGGTCCGTGCTGTGGACCACCTGGCGCTGGAGGTTGGAGACATCGACATCGTCGTCGTCGATGACGCCGAGCGTGCCGACCCCGGCAGCGGCGAGATAGAGCAGGACGGGCGCGCCGAGGCCGCCTGCGCCCACCGCCAGCACGCGCGAGGCCAGCAGCTTCTGCTGCCCCGCGCCGCCCACCTCCGGCAGGATCAGGTGGCGGGCATAGCGGTCGAGCTGCGCGTCGGTCAGCATGACGGCGCGCTCTAGAACCGCCCGATGCTGTAAGGGGTGAGGTCGATCGCGGGCGGGCGGGCGGCGGCGAGGTCGGCGATATACCGCCCGCTGATCGGCCCGGCCGTCAGCCCCAGATGGCCGTGGCCGAAACCGTACCAGACGTTCCGGTGCAGCCGGGAGGCGCCGAGCACCGGCAGCGAGTCCGGCGTGGCGGGCCGGTTGCCCATCCAGGGCGAGCCATCCGAGGCGTCGATGTCCCGGAACGCCCTCTGCGCATGGGCGCGGAGCGGCTCGATGCGTTTCCACTCGGGCGGTGCGTCGAGGCCGGCGAATTCGGCGGTGCCGGCGAGCCGGAGGCCCATCTCCATCGGCGTCGCCATGAACTTGCGGTCGTAGAAGGAGATCGGGTGGCGCGTCTCGACGCCGGGGTCCGGCAGGGTCAGGTGGTAGCCGCGCTCGGATTCGAGCACGGCCTTCTCGCCCAGCATTTCGGCCAGGCCCGCCGACCAGGCTCCGGCCGCGACAACGAAACCGTCCGCCGCGAGACGGCCCTTGGAGGTGCGGACCGCCGCCGGCCGGTCGTCGTCGAAATCGAAGCCCGCGACCCGGGCCGCCAGCACCCGGCCGCCTCCGCGCGCGAAGGCTTCCGCGAGGCCGGCGGTGAGTGCGCCCGGATTGATCGTGTGGGCGCCCCCGGGGAAGAAGACCGCATGCGGGAAGATCGGCGCCAACCCCGGCTCGAGCTGGCGGAGCTCGTCGCCCGACAGCTCCTCGACCTCGAAGCCCCGCTGCCGCTGGCCCTCCCGGTCGCCCACAGCAGCCCTGAAGGACCGCTCGCTCTCATAGACGGTGAGCGTCCCGTTCTGGCGGATAAGGCCGGTCGTGCCGGCCTCGGCGGCAAGGTCCTTGTGCGCGTCGAGGGCCAGGCGGTGGAGCGCGGCCATGGCGTCCATCTGCCGGCGCATCGGCTCGGGCCGGCCGGCGCGCACGAAGCGGATGAGCCAGGGCAGGAAATCCGGCAGGTGGCGCCAGCGGATGAAGAGCGGCCCCATCGGGTCCAGCAGCCAGCGGGGCGCCTTCAGCATGAGGCCGGGGCCGGTCTGCGGCAGGCAGGAGTGGGAGCTTATCGCGCCGGCATTGCCGAACGAGGTCATCGTGCCCGGCGGCTCCGGGTCGATCAGCGTCACCTCATGCCCGTCCCGGCGCAGGTAGCAGGCCGTCGCCGTGCCGACGATGCCGGCCCCGATGACGGCGATATGGCGCGTGCTGCTCATGGCGCGGCATATAGCACGGAGCTGGGCGGGGCGGCAATTAGTGAACTGTGTTCTACCACCTTGGACCGAAGACGGGAGCAAAATCCCGATAGCCAAAGTCTCAGGCATGAACACCATCCAAGAGCGCATTGAGAAGTTGTTTCCTGCCCAAAGCATGATTATCGTGAGATCGGCGGCCTTCAAGCGGTGAATTATCGATCAATAAGAGTTTCCTGTATAGAGTCTACAATATATTGTGCCTCCGCAGAGGTGGTCATACTTGCCCATTCAGCACACATAGATTGCCACAGCACATCTCCACCGTACATGAGCTGATTTGCTGCAAACAATAACCATTCATGATGATTCTGAAGAACCATGGCTCTACTGCACGCATCCGATACATCTGCAATATCTCGACCAATTCTTGTCCAGAGGTGCCCCCAATTCTCCTTCCGCAATCGTTGGAACACGACTCTCTCAGGAGCATCGCCTCCCGGAAGTGTTGTGCATCCCAGGGAGACATCTTGATCTCCATCCAAGAAAACGGTAGTAGGTCTTCTAAAGCGTCTATTGTGCGCTAATTGTCCTAGCGCAACACCAAGGTTTGCAGAACCATAAGGGACAATTGCGCAGCGAATAAAAAGTTCCTTGGCATGCTTGCTTAATATCTCAGACAGGAATATTCCAGATCGAACATCTTCGACGTACAGTTCACATTCAGGATGAAGTTCATCATCCATCTTGGTCATTGCAAATTGAGGGCTAACGCCATTCGCGATTTCTCGTCCGTTCTCGGTTTCGAGAATGTAAGTTCTCGCGGATAAGGGTAATTCCTCCAAGACCGACGGAGAATGAGTAGTAAGGATAATTTGACATTCCTGAATTCTCGCCTTTGTTGCTAGATCACGCATTAGTCTCCGCTGAGCCCTAGGATGCAATGAAGATTCTATTTCATCAATCAAAATTAGACCATAGCGCGGCAGGTCAGACTGTATCAATTCAGCTATTGTAGTTTCGCCGGACCCTTGATGAAATCCGGAATACCCTCTACCAGATTTAGAGAGAACAGGAATTTCCCTATTTTGGTCTATGTCAGATAGTGCCATCTTTGCGTAGTCGTAACGTCGGCCCATTATTTCCGAAAGCCTGCTCACTTGGTCCTCAACAAAGTCGGTCGCTGACGCCTCAGCGTGCCGGCTCTTTGCGATTCTGGCATATCCAACACGGGTGCCTACGGGCTGTAGGCGGCTCAAGTCGATATATTCGACACGCCGTTGTGGGCGATCCGGATGGCCAAGCCAACGTGTCGTCGGTTTCCGGACGGACCCGCTTAGATGCCTGTCTCCCTCCTGGTAGCCGTAGTCTAGACGGACGTGCCGTAGAGTGTCCCAAGCGGTTTCAGGAAAGAACTCGCTAGGAAACCAAGTAATGCCAGAAGAATTCTGATACGCACATGCAGCTGCTTGGAGAATCGTGCTCTTGCCGGAGCCATTCTCTCCCACCACAGCGACAATCGGGAAGTTGAACTGGATGCGTTGGCCGTCCCAACCCCGGAGATTTTGCACCTCTAGCCATTCAAGTCTCTTTGGCCATGCATTCCCTGTTTGCCACTTCGTATCTAGGCGGCGCATTTCGTCGCTATGAGGCATCGTCTCGCTCCCAGCGTATGAGTGACGCAGCAAAGCATCGCGCGGACAGGCTACGAGAGCGATACATAGGCCTGATTAATTTGTCAATGTGAAAAATATTCAGGGAATCACCTCGCTTGGACGAAGGCTTTGCGCGAGGGGCGCCTTGAACTCAAACTGCCTGGAGCAGTGTTGGCGACTGCGCCGCACCGTGGTCCGTCAATGCTGGAGACGCGAGACATCGTTCAAGTTCGCGTAGCGTGGAGGACTGCGGGCGGTTTGGTCCGGGGCGGAAACGCTCTAATGTCTGTGCCTCAGGCAAGGAGGCGGAGTGCCATGAGCGGGCCGTTGTCGGGGTTTCGGGTGGTCGATCTCACCAATGTGATTTCGGGGCCGATGGCGACGCAGATTCTCGGCGACCAGGGCGCCGACATCATCAAGGTCGAAGCGCGGGGCGGGGACCTGACGCGCGGCGGCGGCAACCGGCAGGGCGGGCTCTCGGCGGCGTTCCTGAACAACAACCGCAACAAGCGCTCCATCGTGCTGGACCTGAAACAGCCCGAGGGTGTGGCGCTGCTGAAGCGGCTCGCCGCGACAGCGGACGTGTTCATCCAGAACTTCCGCCCGGGCGTGGTGGAGCGGCTCGGCGTCGGCGAGGCGGATATCCGCGCCGTCAGGCCGGACATCGTCTATGTCTCGCTCAGCGGCTTCGGCGAGAAGGGGCCGTTCGCCTCCAAGCCCACATACGATCCTATCGTGCAGGCGATCTCGGGCCTCACCACCGTGCAGGCGGGCTCCGACGAGGAGCGGCCGAGGCTGGTGCGCACCATCCTCCCGGACAAGGTGACGGCGCTCACCGCCGCCCAGGCGGTAACGGCCGCGTTGCTGCACCGCGCAGCGACCGGCGAAGGCCAGCATGTGCGCGTCTCCATGCTCGATTCCGTCGTCGCCTTCCTCTGGAACTCGGACATGGGCTCGCAGACCTTCGTGGACGCGCCGGTCTCGATCCAGCGGGCGGCAAGCTTCATCGACCTCATCTACGAGACGGCCGACGGTTTTATGAGCGTCTCGCTGATGACCGACCGGCAATGGCTGGGATTTTGCGAGGTCTCCGGGCGCGAGGACCTGGCAAAGGACCCGCGCTTCGCCACCGGGGCGCTGCGCGACGAGAACATCGACGCGCGCCTGGAGCAGGTGCAGCAGGAACTGCGCAAGCGCACGACAGCCGAGTGGACCGCCGCCTTCGACGCCGCCCATGTGCCGTCCGCGCCGGTGCTGACGCGCAGCCAGATGGTCCGCCACCCGCAGGTCGCCGCTAACGGCACGCTCACGGAATACGACCATCCGCTCGCCGGGCGCCTCCGGCAGGCGAGGCCCGCCATCCGCTTCGAGGGCTCGCCCTCGAGCATCAGGCGCGGCGGCTCCGAACTCGGTGCCGACACCCGCGAGGTGCTGGCCGAAGCCGGCATTGCCGGGGACGAGATCGACGC
>JAPOZD010000308.1:0-3094 GCA_026706245.1 Alphaproteobacteria bacterium | reverse complement strand
GGATCGACGCAGCCATCGCCGGCGGCGCGGCGGGCGTATCCTGATGAGGTGAGGGCGTAGCGTCGATGTCAATTCCGGTGATCGATATCGGGCCCTATCTGGAGGGCGGCCACGACGACAGGCAGCGTGTCGCCCGCCGGATCGCGGCGGCATGCGAGGACTCCGGTTTCTTCTGCATCACCGGCCACGGGGTGTCCGAAGACCTTGTCGCCCGCACGCGGCAGGCCGCGGTCGAATTCTTCGCGCGGCCGCTCGACGAAAAGCGCCTGATCCTCAGGCCGGAGAGCCGGGTCGGGCGCGGCTATTACCCGTTCGCCGACCGCTCGCTGGCCCACACGCTGGGCAAGGAGACGCCGCCCGATCTCCAGGAAGCCTTCGCGATGGGGCCTCCGGATGTGCCGGATGCCGACTATTACCGGGGAGAGACCGCAGAATATTTCTTCGCGGAAAACCGCTATCCCGCCCGGCCCGAGGCCTTCCGGGAGACGGTGGACGACTATTTCCGCGCGCTGCTCGCGCTTTGCGACCGGCTCATGGGGGCTATGGCCCTGGCGCTCGGGCTCGAGGAGAACTTTTTCGCCTCCAGGATCGACCGGCCCGCCTGCGGCCTCAGGCTCATCCGCTATCCGGCGCAGGCCGCCGCTCCCGAGAGGCGGCAGCTCCGCGCCGGCGCGCACACCGATTACGGCACGCTGACGGTGCTGCGCGGCGACGACGTGCCGGGAACGCTGCAAGTGAAGCTGCCGCACAGCGGCTGGACAGATCTGCGCCCGCCTGCCGACGCCTTCGTGTGCAATCTTGGCGACGCGATGGCGCGCTGGACCGGCGGGCGCTGGGCCTCGACCCTGCACCGGGTGGCGAACCCGCCCGCAGGAGTTCGGCAACGCGACCGCATCTCGCTGGTCTTCTTCCACCAGCCCAACTACGACGCGCTGCTGAACGGCATCTTCGAGGACGCGGCAGACGCGGTGACGCTCGCCGAGCACTTCATCGAGAAGATACATCTTGCCGCCGGAACCGGCCGGCTGGCGAAGCAGACGCCGGGCGAATAGCGCCAAGCGGCCTCGCCTGTGCGGGCCGCGCGCTCCGCTCACTTGTTGCCGTAAAGCCTGTCGCCGGCATCTCCGAGGCCCGGCACGATATAGCCGTGGTCGTCGAGCCGCTCATCGATCGCGGCGGTGAAAACCGCTACCTCGGGGTGGGCGGCGTGGAACGCCGCGATGCCCTCCGGGGCCGCCAGCAGGCACAGCATCTTGATGTCGCGCGCCTTCGCCTCCTTGAGCCTGGAGACGGCCGCCGCCGCAGAGTTCCCCGTCGCCAGCATGGGGTCGAGAACGATCACCGGGCGGTCGCCCAGGTCCTCCGGCACCTTGAAGTAGTATTCCACCGCCACCAGCGTTTCCGGGTCCCGGTAGAGTCCCACATGCCCGACGCGGGCCGACGGGATGAGGTCGAGCAGCCCTTCCAGCAGCCCGTTCCCGGCTCTCAGTATGGAGATGAGGACGAGCTTCTTGCCGGTCAGGAACGGCGCGCCGGTCTCCGCGAGCGGCGTCTGGATGCTGCGCGTCTCGGTTGCGAGGTCGCGGGTGACCTCATAGCCGAGCAGGAGCGAGATCTCGCGCAGCAGAACCCGGAACTTGGCGGTGTCCGTGTCCCTCCGTCGCATCAGGGACAGCTTGTGCTGCACCAATGGATGATCGACGACCGTGACATTGCCCATTTGGTGAAATCCTCTCGAATCCGAAGTCGGAAGACCCTGCGGTCCGGCAGCCCGGCCAGGCGGCAAGGCTCTATCAAGTCCGCCTTCGTGACAAGGCGCCTAGCGGGGGAGAGGGTCGGATTCAGGCTGCCAGGGACGGGCCGGGCCGGGTGGAATACGCGCTTCGGCCGCCTGCTCGAAGGCATGGGCATAGCCGATGAGCGGCCCGTCCCGCCACGCGCCGCCGATGAAGGAAAGGCCGACCGGCAGGCCGGCGACATAGCCGGCGGGCACGGTGACGCTCGGATAGCCGGAGACGGCGGCGAGACCGGAACTGCCGCCGAGGCGGTTGTCGCCGTTCACAAGGTCGATGGCCCAGGGCACAGGCGAGGTCGGCGCGACAAGGGCGTCGAGCCGGAACTCGCCGATGGCCCGGTCGATGCCGTTCTCCCGCGTGAGGCGGCGGCATGCGGCGAGCGCCTTCAGATAGGCGGGATCGCCCGCTCCGCCTGTCTCCTCGGCAGCGATCAGCTGTTCCTGCCCGAACCAGGGCATGACCCGGTCGGCATTGTCGAGATTGAACCGGATCAGGTCGGCGAGGGAATGGACCGGGCATTCGGGCCCGAGCGCCGCGAGCCAGGCGTTCAGCCCGGTCTTGAACTCGGTCCGCATCACCAGGATTTCATGGGGCCGGATGGCCTCGCGCGAGGGCATGGCCACCTCGTCGATGATGACGGCGCCGGCATCCGCCAGCACTTCGAGCGCGCCTTCGAATACCCGGTCCACGGCTTCGTGGAAGCCGCAATAATTGCGGACGACGCCGATCCTCGCCCCCTGCAGCGCGCCGGAGTCGAGGAAACGGATGAAATCCTCCTCCAGCGGCGGCCGGGTGGCGGGGTCGTCCGGGTCGGGGCCGGCCAACGCGCCGAGCAGAACCGCCGCGTCGGCGACCGTGCGCGCCATCGGGCCCGCCGTGTCCTGGCTCGCGGCTATGGGAACGATTCCGGTGCGGGAGACCAGGCCGAGGGTCGGCTTGACGCCGACAAGGGAGTTCATCGCGGACGGGCTGACGATGGAGCCGTCGGTTTCCGTGCCGATGGCGGCCGCCGCGAAATCGCGCGCGACGGCCACGCCGGAGCCGGAGCTTGAGCCGCCGGGCGTGCGGTCGGTCGCATAGGCGTTGCGGACCTGCCCGCCGCGGCTCGACCAGCCGCTGGACGAGCGGGTGGAGCGGAAATTGGCCCATTCGCTTAGATTGGTCTTGCCGAGCAGCACCGCCCCGGACTCGCGCAGGCGCCGGGCGACATGACTGTCCACCTTGGCCCGAACGCCGTCGAGCGCGAGCGATCCGGCCGTGGTCATCATGGCGTCGCCGGTCGCGATATTGTCCTTTAG
>JAPOZD010000263.1 GCA_026706245.1 Alphaproteobacteria bacterium | reverse complement strand
CCGGAAACCACGCCGCATGTCACCGAGAGGCCGAGGCCGAACGAGTTGCCGATGGCGCATACGGGTTGCGCAAGCCGCGGAGACGGCGCGATGGCGATTGGCGGAAGGCGGGCATCGACGCGCAGGAGCGCGACGTCGCTCGCGGCGTCCTTCGCGGCCAGCCGCGCCGGCAGGATGCGGCCGTCGGAGAGCCGGACATCGATCCGCCGGGCCGGCTCCACTACATGCCAGGCGGTCGCGATCAGCCCGGGCCGCAGCACCACGCCGCTGCCTTCCGGCGCAACCCCCGGACGCCTGCCCGCGCCGCCCTGCGGCCGCCCCGGCCAGACGGGCAGCACCGACACGACCGACTCCAGTACCTCTGGCGGCAGCGCCCGGGCCAGAGGCGGTTGCGCGACGGCGACTGCCAGCAGCGGCGCCGCCGCCAATAGGAATTTTCGACAGGACATCAATTGTTTGCGCCCGCTTGTCCGCCTTCAAACTCCCGGCGCCACGCCTCGAAGCGTCCCTGCTCAATGGCGGTGCGGATTTCGGCCATCAGGGCCTGGTAGAAGGCGGTGTTGTGCCAGCTCAACAGGGTCGCGCCCAGCATTTCGCGCGACTTGACGAGGTGGTGCAGATAGGCGCGGCTGAACTCGCGGCTCGCCGGGCAATCGACGCGCGCATCCAGCGGCGCGGGGTCGTCGGCATGGCGGGCGTTGCGCAGGTTGAGCGGCCCCTCCCGGGTCCAGGCCTGCGCCGTGCGCCCGGAGCGCGTCGGCAGCACGCAGTCGAACAGGTCTATGCCGCGCGCCACCGCGCCGACGATATCGGCCGGCTTGCCCACGCCCATCAGGTAGCGCGGCCGGTCCGCCGGCAGGGCGTCGGGGACGGTGTCGAGGACGGAGAACATCGCCGCCTGCCCCTCCCCGACCGCGAGGCCGCCGACCGCATAGCCGTCGAAGCCCAGCCCCGCCAGCGTCCCGGCCGACTCCGCGCGCAGGTCGTCATGCACCCCGCCCTGCACGATGCCGAACAGGCCGTAGCCGGGCCGGTCCCGGAAGGCCGCCCGGCAACGTTCGGCCCAGCGCATCGACCGACGCATGGATTCGGCGGCGCCGTCCTTGTCGATGGGCCAGGGCGTGCATTCGTCGAGCGCCATGGTCACATCGGCGTCGAGGAGATATTGCGCCTCGACCGCGCGCTCGGGCGTGAGTTCGAGGCGCGCGCCGTCGATGTGGCTGCGGAAGCGCACCCCGTCCTCCCCGACCTGCGCCAGCCCACCGAGCGACATGGCCTGGTAGCCGCCGGAATCGGTCAGGATCGGCCCCGGCCAGCGCATGAAGGCGTGCAGGCCGCCGAGCCTCGCCACCCGTTCCGCACCGGGGCGAAGCACGAGGTGGTAGGTGTTGGCGAGCACCATTTGCGCGCCGGTTTCCGCCACCATCGCCGGGGTCAACGCCTTTACGGTGGCGGCCGTGCCGACCGGCATAAAGGCCGGCGTTTCGACCGGGCCGTGCGCTGTCTGGAGCCGCCCGCGCCGTGCGCGCCCGTCAGTGCCCGTCAGCGCGAAGCCGAGCGCCATCTCAGGCCTCGGCTTCCTCTTCCGCCTCCGCTTCGGCTTCCGCACGGGCCCGGCGGCGCTCGATGCCGCGCGCGAGCGCGATCGAAATCTCGTAGAGCACGAGGCCCGGGAGCGCGAGGCCGACCTGGCTGATGATGTCGGGCGGGGTCAGCACCGCCGCCGTCAGGAACACGACCACGATGGCGTATTTCCGCCCGCGGGCCAGCTGGTCCGCGGTGACGAGGCCCGCACGCGCGACTAGCGTGAGCCCCACCGGCATCTGGAAGAACAGGCCGAATGCGAACATGAGCTTGATGACCAGCGAGAGATATTCCGAGACCTTGGCCTCGAGCTGGATCGGCAGCGTGCCGGTCTCGCCCTCCGCCCCCGGCGCGCCCGGCGTCTCGAAGGTCAGGAAGAACTCCCAGGCGAGCGGCATGACCGCGTAATAGACCATCGCCCCGCCGGCGAAGAACAGCAGCGGCGTCGCCACAAGATAGGGCAGGAAGGCCTTCTTCTCACGGCGGTAGAGGCCCGGCGCGACGAAGCGCCAGAGCTGGTTCGAGATCACCGGGAAGGAGATGAACAGCCCGGCATAGATGCCTATCTTGATATAGACGAAGAAGGGCTCGTAGAGCGCGGTGAAGATCATCCGCCGCCCGGCCTCGTCGCCGAGCGCGCGGGCGAGCGGCGCGGTCAGGAACTCGAAGATGTAGCTTGCGACCGAGACGCAGACGATGAACCCCACGAGGAGGGCGATGACGGAATAGACCAGCCGGTTGCGCAGCTCGATGATGTGGTCGAGCAGCGGGGCTTCTTTGTCTTCTTCTGCCCCCTGGTTCACCAGAGTTTCGCCGGCTTGCCGGACTCGGCGGCGGCCGCCGTCGCCGTCGCAGAAGGCTGTGGCGAGGCTGCGGCGGGCGGAGACTGGCTGGCCGGCGGCTTGACGACGGCCTTGTCGTCAAGCCAGTTGTCCACGCGGGTAGCGCTCTCGACCGATTTCTTGACCTCGTCGAGCTCGGCCTCGCGCGCCATGTCCTCGATGCCGGTCTGGAGCTCGCGCACCGTCGCCCGCGCCTTGCGCACCCAGCCGCCCACGGTCTTCAGCATTTTCGGCAGGTCGCGCGGGCCTATGACGACGATCGCGATAACCGCGATCACGAGCATCTCCGTCCAGCCGATATCGAGCATGGCGCGTTGCCGGCCCTCCCGGCCGTCAGGTGCGGGCTGCGGTGTCTTTTTCGCTTTCGGCGGCGGCGACGGTCTCCGCCGGCTTGGACTCGATGGCCGTCTCGCGGTCTTCCTCGTTCAAGCCCTTCTTGAAGTTCTTCACGCCCTTGGCGAGATCGCCCATCACGCGCGGAAGTTTCCCGGCGCCGAAGAGGATCAGGATTATCACCAGGACGATGATGACTTGCCAGGGACCGATGCTCATATGCTGTGCCTCCTGCTGCTGGGCGCCCTTATCGCAGAAGCGCGCGCCGCCCGCAACGCGGCTCAATCGCGAGGAAAGACGAAGACCTGCTCGCCGTCCAGCGAAAGCTGGCGCACTTCGCCCTCGCCGGCGGGAACGCGGCCGGGGGACCGGACGTGGAGATGGACGCCTTCCGGGGCGTCGGGACCGTAAACCCCCCGGGCAGCGGCGGCGAGCGTGAAATGGACGAGCGTGCTGCGGCCGACCATGCGCACGGCATCGACCCGGGCTTCCGCGCCGGCGCCTTCCGCCTCGCCGATGCGGATCGCCTCCGGCCGGACCAGCACCTGCACGGCCGACCCGTCCGCGAAACCGGGAGCGGCAACGGACCCGAGCGGCGTTTCCACCCGTCCTCCCGCCACCAGCCCGTCGAACCGGTTCACCTCGCCGAGGAACGTGGCGACGAAGGGGCAGGTTGGCTCGCAATAGATTTCTTCCGGCGTACCGTTCTGGACCACCCGGCCGGCCTGCATCACCACCACCCGGTCGGCCATCATCATGGCTTCCTCGGCATTGTGGGTGACAAACAGGGTCGCGGCGCCGCTCGTCTTCAGGAGGTGCATGGAATCGTCGCGCACCCGGCCGCGCAACTCCGGGTCGAGGCCGGAGAACGGCTCGTCCAGCAGCACCAGATAGGGCTCTGGCGCGAGCGCGCGGGCGAGTGCCACGCGCTGCTGCTGGCCGCCGGAGAGGACATGGGGATAAGAGCCGGCATAAGCGGACATGCCGACCTTGTCGAGCAGTTCGTCGGCCCGGCGGCGTTGCTCCCGCCCCGCGAGGCGGCTCAGGCCGAAGGTGACGTTGTCGCGCACCCTGAGATGCGGGAAGAGGGCATAGTCCTGGAACATCATCGAGACGCGCCGCTGCTCGGGCGGCACGGTCAGACCCGGGCCGGTCACGGTCTCGCCGGCGATGGCGACCCGCCCGCCCGCCGGACGCTCGAGGCCCGCAACAAGGCGCAATGTGGTGGTCTTGCCGCAGCCGGACGGCCCGAGCAGGCACACGATCTCGCCGGCATCCACCGCGAAGCTCACGCCGTCGAGCACGGTCTCGCCGTCATAGCCGTGCTCCAGGCCTTCCACTTCCAGAAGAATGGGTGCGCTCATTCCTGCCGTTCCGCTCAGATGACCGTTATGAGCCCTTCGATGATCCACGCGACCGGCCGCCAGAGCAGCCAGTCCGCCGGATTGAACCCGATGCCCGCCCTGGACAGCAGCCAGGGCAGCACAAACAGCACCAGAAGGATAAGCACGATCCCGCCGCGCTCCAAGCGCGCGAGGCGGCTGGCGATCGGGGCCGGCAGCAGCGCCGTCAGGATGCGCCCGCCGTCCAGCGGCGGCACCGGAAGCATGTTGAAGACGGCGAGCACGGTATTGAGGATCACGCTCTTCCGGGCGGTCTCGGCGACCCAGTCGCGCCCTGGAAATTCAGGGGCCCAGCCGAGAGCCTGGAGCACGACCAGCGAGAACACGCAGAGCGCGATATTGGCGGCCGGGCCCGCGACCGCCACCAGCGCCATGCCGAGCCGGACGGGCCGGAGCCGCCCGAATGCCACCGGCACCGGCTTCGCGTAGCCGATGAGGAAGGGCGCGCCGGAGAGCAGCAGCAGCCCCGGCAGCAGGACTGTCCCGAAGGGGTCGATATGGCGGACGGGATTGAGCGTGACCCTGCCGAGGCGCCGGGCGGTGTCGTCGCCGAGCTTCCAGGCGGCCCAGCCATGCGCCGCCTCGTGGCAGCCCACGGCCAGCAGCAGGGGCAGCGCCCAGACCGACAACTGGTAAAGGAATTCCTCCAGCGAAACGCCGCTCACGACGCCTCCAGCCAGTTCCGGGCGCGCCGCCAGCGTCCCGCCGCCGCCGCCGTCATGCGCCCGGCCGCCGCGGCGACCTCGGCCATCTCGGCGGCGTCCGCGTTGCAGTGGAGCGCGATGTCGCAGCCGGCGTCGAGCGCCCGGCGCGTCCGCGCGCCGAACGGGCCGTCAAGCGCGCGCATGGAGAGGTCGTCGGTGAGCAGCAGCCCGTCGAAGCCGATGCGCCCGCGCACGACCTCCCCGATCACCGCGGGCGAAAGCGTTGCCGGCAGCCGCGTGTCCCAGTCGCGGTAGAGCACATGCGCGGTCATGCCGACCGGCAGGTCGGCCAGCGCCGAGAAGGCCGCAACGGACGGCTCGTCGGCATCCGTCTCCGGCAGGACTTCGTGGCTGTCGCCAACCGCGCGCCCGTGGCCCGGCAGGTGCTTGACCACCGGCAGCACGCCCGCATCGCGCAGGCCCTCGGCATAGGCGCGGGCATGCACCGCCACGATCGCGGGGTCGCTGGAGAAGGCGCGCTCGCCGATCACCTCATGGGTCAGCCCCGGCGCATGGACATCCGCGACCGGGGCGCAGTTCACATCGATGCCGAGCCCGGCCAGCATTCCGCCGATGGCGCGCGCCGTCGCCCGCGTCGCGCCGGCAGGCCCCCCGGCCAGCCGTGCGGCGGAGGGAAAGGCCGGCCATTCGGGCGGGCCGAGCCGGGCCACGCGCCCGCCTTCCTGGTCGATCAGCACCGGCGCGGCGCCGTCGCCCACCGCCTCGCGCAGCTCGCAGGTGAGCCGGCGAATGGCCGCGGCATCGCCGAGATTGCGCTCGAACAGGATGAAGCCCAGCGGATCCGCGTCGCGGAAGAAGGCGCGCTCCCGGGCTGTGAGCACCGGGCCCGAGCAGCCGAAAACGGCCGCAAGCGGCGCCTCGCGCGCGCCGGTCCGCTCAGCGGACGAGGAGGCAATCGACATCGCGCGCCTTGAGCTGTTCGCAGACGAGTTGCGCCAGCGCCGCGTTCGAGACGGGGCCGGCGCGGACCCGCACGACCCCCTCGCCATGCACGAATTGCGCATCCATGCGCCCCAGCAGGTCGTCATGCCGCTTCTTGAGTCCCTCCCAGGCCTCGCGGGCGGCGGCCTCGGTGCCGAACGCGCCGAGCTGCACCACCAGCGGGGCCGCGGCTTCCTGCTGCGGCCTTGCGGGCGGCGTCGGGGGCGCGCGCGGGGCGGCGGCGGTCGCGCTGCCGCCCCGGGGGGCCGGCACCGGCATGGGCGCGGCCTTCGGGCCGGTTTCAGCCGGTTCGGAGGATGGCGCCGGCACCGGAGGCGGGATCACCGGCCGGGGCGCCTCCGGCAGCGGGCCGATGGTTTCGGGCACCGCGCCCGGCCGGCCCCGCACCAGCGCCTCGTAGATGCTCGCATCCTGATGGTCCACTTCGAGTCCCCCCCGGTCCTTCGGCGCCACCTTGTAATCCCTCTCCGGGGCCTTGACGACAGGCAGGTCCGCATCGCTCGACCCCTGCAGAGCCCAGTAGCCGAACCACAGCAGCCCGCCGACCGCGACGACCGACAGCACGCCCAGACCGGCGAGCCGGAGCGTGTGGCGTCGGTTGTCGGGCGCCGCCGCCACGGCCCTACATCCGTTCCACCGGCTCGACGCCGAGCGTCCGGAGCCCCCCGGCGATGACGATGGCGGTCGCGCGGACCAGCGCCAGCCGGGCGCGGGTGCCGGCCGGGTCGTCCTCCTGGATGAATCTCAGCCGCGCGTTCTCCCGGCCCTTCGTCCAGAGCGCGTGGAAATCGGTCGCGGCGTCCATGAGGTAGAAGGCCGCGCGGTGCGGCTCATGCGCGGCGGCGGCCGTCTCGACGGTGTGCGGCCAGGCCGCCAGCCGGCGGACCAGCGCCAGTTCCTCGGGCGCGTCGAGATGCGCCAGGTCTTCCGCACCCGCCTCGCCGGTCCCCTCGCCGTGGCGCAGCACGGAGCAGCAGCGGGCATGGGCATATTGGACATAGAACACCGGGTTGTCGCGCGACTGGGCCACCGCCTGGGCGAGGTCGAAATCGAGCGGCGCGTCGTTGCGGCGGGTGAGCATCAGGAAGCGCAGCGCATCGCGCCCGACCTCGTCAACCACTTCTCTGAGGGTGACGAAATCGCCGCTGCGCTTGGACATGCGCACCAGCTCGCCGCCGCGCAGCACGCGCACGAGCTGGCAGAGCTTCACATCCAGCCTGGCGTCGGTGGCGGCCGACACCGCCGCCTGCATCCGCTTGACGTATCCGCCATGGTCGGCGCCCCAGACATCTATGAGTTCCTCGAAGCCGCGCGCCGCCTTGTCCATGTGGTAGGCGATGTCGGAGGCGAAATAGGTCCAGCCGCCGTCGGACTTCTTCAGCGGCCGGTCCACATCGTCGCCCGCCCCGGTCGAGCGGAACAGCATCTGCCGGCGGCCGGGCTCCCAGTCCTCCGGCTTCCTGCCCTTGGGCGGGTCCAGCACGCCCCGATAGACCAGCCCCTTCTGCTCCAGGCCGGCGATCGCGCGCTCGACGCCGCCGGACTCGACCAGCGCGCGCTCGGAGGTGAACACCTCCTGCTCGATGCCGGCGGCGGCCAGGTCCTCGCGGATCGCCGCCATCATCGCGGCGACGGCCCGGTCGCGGAAGGGTGCGAGCCACTCGGCTTCGCCGGCGTCCCGGTAGCGCGGGCCGAACTCGGCCGCGAGCGCGGCGCCCACCGGCTTCAGGTAGTCGCCGGGATACATGTCCTCCGCCATCGGCCCCGGCGCTTCCCCCAGCGCCTCCAGATAGCGGTGGTGGACGGACCGGCCGAGCGCATCCACCTGGGCGCCGGCGTCGTTGATGTAATACTCGGTGGTGACGTCGTAGCCGGCCTTTGCAAGCAGGCGGGCGAGCGCATCGCCGAACACCGCGCCCCGCGCATGGCCGACATGCAGCGGCCCCGTCGGGTTGGTGGAGACATATTCGACATTCACCCGCCGGCCGGCGCCCCCGTCCGAGTCCCCGTAGGCCGGGCCGGCCGCGAGGATCGCCGGAATCTGCGCCCGCCAGAACCCCGGAGCCATGCGCAGATTGACGAAGCCGGGGCCGGCGACCTCGGCGCTCGCGACCCTTCCGTCGGCGTTGAGGCGCCCGGCAAGCGCGTCCGCCAGGTCGCGGGGCTTCCTTCCGGCGGCGCGGGCCGCCGTCATCGCCGCGTTGGTGGCGAAATCCCCATGCGCGGGGTCGCGCGGCAGCTCCACCCCGGCGGCCGGCGCGTCCAGCCCGTCCGCAACATCGCGCAGCGCGGCGCGCACGGCCTGTCCGAGTTCGCGAAAGACATTCATCCGGACGGGTTGTCTCCCCTGCAGAGGCGGGCATGTTCGCTGTCGGCGAAGCGGTCGGTCATGCCGGCAATATAGTCCGCAACGACGCGCGCCGCCCGGCAGGCCTCCGCGCCCTCCGCGCGGCGGCGCCATTCCGGGGGCAGCGCGTCGGGCCGGGCCGAGAGCGCGCGGAACAGGTCCGCCACCACGACCCCCGCCCTCCCCGTCTCCGCCTCGATGCGGGGATGGCTGAAGACCCGCTCGCGCATGAAGGCCTTGAGCGCCCGGTCCGTGTCCGCCATGCCGTCCGAGAAGGCGACCAGCGGCCGGCCCGCCCGGCGGACATCGTCGGCGGTCTCCGGCCGGGCCTCCGCCAGCCGCCGGCGCGTCTCCGCCACCGTGTCCGCCACCATCGCGCGCACGCCCCGGCGCACGGTCTCGTGGATGAGGCGCGAAGGCGCCAGCCTGCCGTAGCGCGCTTCCACCTCGGCCATGGCCTCCCCGAACAGCGGCAGGCCGCGCAGGTCGTCGGGGAGCAGCAGGCCGGACCGCACGCCGTCGTCGATGTCGTGGTTGTTGTAGGCGATGTCGTCGGCGAGCGCGGCCGCCTGCGCTTCGAGGCCCGGCCACTCGTCGAGCCGGAGGTCCAGTTCGCGGTCGAGCTCCGCGACGGGGACGGGAACGGCGCCGGGCGCGGCGGGCCCGTTATGCTTGGCGAGCCCTTCCAGCGTTTCCCAGGTCAGGTTCAGGCCGTCGAAGGCGGCGTAGCGGGCCTCCAGCCGGGTGACGATGCGGAGCGTCTGCACATTATGGTCGAAGCCGCCGCAGCCGGCGAGCGCGCGGTCGAGCGCGGCTTCGCCCGCATGGCCGAAAGGCGTGTGGCCGAGGTCGTGGGCCAGCGCCAGCGTCTCCGCCAGGGTTTCCTCGAGCGCGAGGCTGCGGCAGATGCCGCGCGCGATCTGGCCGACTTCCAGCGAGTGGGTCAGCCGGCTGCGGTAGTGGTCGCCCTCATGCGAGACGAACACCTGCGTCTTGTGCTGCAGCCGGCGGAAGGCGGCGGAATGGAGGATGCGGTCGCGGTCGCGCTGGAAGGGCGTGCGGTCGGCGGCCTCCGGCTCCGGCCAGCGCCGGCCCCGCCCGGCCGGGGGCGAGGCGGCATAGGGCGCGAGCGGCGCGTTCATCGCCGCCGGCCGGCCGCGCCGCCGCCTTCGCCCGTCCTGTCGGTCATGCGCTGTCCTTTTCGGGGCGTCCGCCCTGGCGCCCCGCCCGCACCGGCGGGCGCTAACCATCTGAAATAGCGTCGTTTTCCTCCCGAATTCTAGCGGTCGGGACACGGGTTTGCAAGGGCCCGTTCCCCGGCTGCAACCGGAGCCGGGGAACAGGCATTCCCGGCCCCACATCGTCATGCCCGGACTTGTTCCGGGCATCTCCCGCCGCCGTGCCCGCCGGACGGCCGCATGGATGCCCGGAACAAGTCCGGGCATGACGGAAAGGGGAGCGGGGCGGGCATGGCGGAGGAGGCGTCCGGGCATGACGGGAAACGGGGCGTCCGGGCATGGTGGAGGGGGGAGCGTCCGGGCAGGGCCTGGGGCGCGGGGCGGGCGGGCGTCCCGGCGCGGCGGGGCCTTGCCGGGGCTCATAAAGGAAGCGGGCCGCCCGGAGGCGGCCCGCCCGTTGTGTCCCTTTGAGGGGACGGCCTA
>JAPOZD010000272.1 GCA_026706245.1 Alphaproteobacteria bacterium | reverse complement strand
CGCTGTCGCGTTACGGCGCTTCCGACAGCGCGGTCGTGCTGGACCGGCTCGGCGGCGTCCAGTGGCAGGCGCGTAAGGCGCGGATGAAGCAGCGCATCCGCGAGCTTGCCGAGCAGCTTATCCGGGTGGCCGCCGAGCGCACCTTGCGGCCGGGCGAAACATTGCAGCCTCCCGCGGGGCTGTATGACGAGTTCGCCGCACGCTTCGCCTTCCCGGAGACGAACGACCAGCTGCAGGCCATAGAGGACGTACTGGAGGACCTCGCCGCCGGCAGGCCGATGGACCGGCTGATCTGCGGCGACGTCGGCTTCGGCAAGACCGAAGTCGCGCTCCGGGCGGCGTTCGTGACCGTGATGAGCGGTTTCCAGGTCGCGGTCGTGGCGCCGACGACCCTGCTGGTGCGCCAGCACATCCAGACCTTCAGGGAGCGCTTCCGGGGCCTGCCGGTGGAGATCGGCCAGCTTTCCCGCCTTGTGCCCGGCAAGGAGGCGCGCGAGGTAAGGGCCGGGCTGGCGGACGGCAGGCTCGACATCGTGATCGGCACCCACGCGCTGCTCGCGAACTCGGTCCGCATGAAGCGGCTGGGCCTGCTGGTCGTGGACGAGGAGCAGCATTTCGGCGTCGCCCACAAGGAGCGCCTGAAGCAATATCGCAGCAATGTCCATGTGCTGACGCTGACGGCCACGCCGATTCCGCGCACGCTCCAGCTTGCCTTGTCGGGCGTGCGCGAGATGAGCCTCATTGCAACGCCGCCGGTGGACCGGCTGGCTGTGCGCACCTTCGTCGGCCCCTTCGACGCACTGGTCATCCGCGAGGCGGTCCGGCGGGAGCTGCTGCGGGGCGGGCGCTGCTTCTATGTCTGCCCGCGGGTGCGCGACCTGCCGGAAGTGACGGAACGGCTCCGGGCGATGATGCCGGACGCGCGCATCGGCGTCGCCCATGGCCGCATGGCGGCGGCGGAGCTGGAGGAAGCCGTCGGCGCCTTCTATGACGGGCGGGTCGATGTGCTGATTTCGACCAATATCGTCGAGTCCGGCCTCGACATTCCGGAGGCGAACACGCTGATCGTCCACCGGTCGGACATGTTCGGCCTGGCGCAGCTTTACCAGTTGCGGGGCCGCATCGGCCGCGCCAAGCAGCGCGCCTATGCCTATCTGACGCTGCCGGAACGCCGCAAGCTCACAAAGGCGGCCGAGAAGCGCCTGGGCGTCATGCAGACGCTGGACACGCTGGGCGCGGGCCTCCAGCTTGCGAGCTACGACCTCGACATACGCGGCGCCGGCAATCTTCTGGGCGACGAGCAGTCGGGCCATATCCGCGAGGTCGGCATCGAGCTTTACCAGCACATGCTGGAAGGGGCCGTGGCGGCGGCGCGTTCCGGCGTGGACGAGACGGAGGAAGACAGGTCCTGGACGCCGCAGATCGGCCTCGGTGCGCCGGTGCTGATCCCGGAAAGCTATGTGGCGGAGCTGAATGTGCGCCTTTCGCTCTACCGGCGGATCGCCGCTCTGGAGGACCGGGAACAGACCGACGCCTTCGCCGCCGAGCTCGTCGACCGCTTCGGGCCCGTGCCGGACGAGCTCGAGAACCTGCTGCGGATCGTCGCCATCAAGCGGTTGTGCAGGGAAGCGGGCGTCGAGAAGGTGGATGCCGGGCCGAAAGGCGCGGTGGTCTCCTTCCGGGGCGGCGACTTCGCCAACCCGGCGGGCCTGATCGACTATATCGGCAGGCAGGCCGGCACCGTCCGGCTCAGGCCCGACCACAAGCTCGTCATCGGCCGAAGCTGGGAGAAGGAGCCCGCCCGTATCGCCGGCACGGAACGCCTGCTGCGCGACCTCGCCGCCATCGCCGCCGGGATTGTGGTATCGTAACGCCGGGCCGGCCGGATGGCGGATGCCTGTTCCGGCAAGAGTTGCCGCCTTCATCATCCGCGAAGGGGCGAGGGAGCAGTGGACGAAGACCGGGTTGAAATCTCGATCGCCAACGATGTGCACGAGATCGCCGATGTCGCCGCCCGGATCGACGAGTTCTGCGAGGCCCGCGGCATCGGGCCCATGACCGCAAATGCGGTCAATGTTTCGATCGACGAGATTCTGACGAACACGATCGACTACGGATATGACGACGAAGGCCCGCACCGGATCGGAATTGCGCTCAGCAGGCAGGCGGACGAGCTCGTGGTGGAGATCGACGACGACAGCCGGGCGTTCGACCCCTCGGGACCGCCGCCGGGTGTCGATTTCGACGCATCGCTGGAAGAGCGGACCGTCGGCGGGCTCGGCCTCTTCCTCGTGCATGAACTGATGGACAGCGTGAACTACCGCCGGGCCGAGGGCCGCAATGTCGTCACGCTGACGAAGAGCCTGGCCGAGACAGACTGAGCGAAACGGCGCGTTCGCCCCTCTTCGCGCAATCACCCGGAACAGGACACGATTTCCTGCCGCTTCTCCCCAAAGTCGGGGACGCGCGCAAACGAGCAGGTCGGCTAAGCAATGACCTCGCCGTGAACCTGCCCGCCGCGGCAGCCTGAGCGTCCCGGCCCTGCCTGCCGGATACCGCGCAGGACGCAGGCTCTTGCGCCGTCGGCCGGGACATGAACCAGCAAGGGAGCGGACGAGTGACGAAAACCCTGCTTGCCGGCATTGCCTGTATTGTCGCCCTGGTGTCCGGAGAGGCTGTTGCCGGGGAAGGGACATTCCGCCTTCTCCAGGTCAACCAGAGCCGTTACCACGCTTCGATGGAATGGATCGGCGGCCCGATCGAAAGCCGTCACATCACGGGCGTCGGCATTGTCGTCGAGAGCAGCGGTCCGCCCTTTGAGGTCGGGAGCAAGAGCACCAGCAGCCTGTTTGTGGAACGCGTGCGCGAAGGCGATGTCATCACGGCGCTGACCGCCCGCAAGACGATCACAGACGGCGACGGCGACCGCCTGTTCCTGCTGGTGGGCTGGAAAGACATGAACCGCAGCGACCAGTCGATCCGGGGCGGGACCGGCAAGTTTGCCGGGCTGCAAGGCTCATGCGTCTACAGCGTGGAGTTCTTCAGCGAGGACCGGCAGGTAATCGACAAATCCTGCAATTGGCGGCGGTGACGGTTCGCACACTTGCGCCGGGCTCAGCCGTCTCCGCCGCAATCCGCGCCTTCGACTCGGCCGGCCAGCGACGGCGGCCCCGCAGCATCGCTGGCGAAACAGCTTCCGTCCGCATGGCCCAATTCGTCGCCCCGGCTTCCGCCTGTCTCCGCCTCCGAGCGGAGAAGCCGGGGCCTCAAACGGCCAGGGCAACGCCGCCTGAGGTCCCGGATCGGCGCTCCGCGCCGTCCGGGACGACGCTGAGGGGCGGCCTCGCGTAGCCGAGGCAACGATTTCGGGATTGGCTGGAGATGTGTTTCCGTTAGCGCGAGACCCGTTCAGGACGAAACGGAAGTTCGACCGTCCCTCGATACGCGGCTCCGCCGCTACTCGGGATGAAGGAAATCCCGGAATCTGCCTCCTTCTACTTTAACACGGTCAGGACAGGTTCTTCCCTCACCCTGAGTAGCGCCCGCGCCAGCGGGCGTGTATCGAAGGGCGGTTGCCAGTTTCAAACCGGCCGGATACGGCTCTGGAACGTCGTCACCGCCGGCCCTTCCGCTGGCGGCGGAGATGGGCGAGGCGGTGGTCGCGCTCCAGGCCGTGGCGTTTCAGGAAGCGCTGTACCGTGGAGACGTCGAACACTGGCCCCTCGGCAGCCAGCGCGTCGCGTAGCTTGCGGACGGAAATCGCCGGCCGCGCCTCCAGGATGCGGAAAATGCGCTCGCGCTCCGGCTCGATTCGCGAGGCGCTGCCGCCCTGCCTGTCGGGCCGCACATGGCCGCGTTCACGGAAGCGCCGTACCCAGTTGCGGACGCTGGCCGCTCCCAGCCCGAAATACCGGGCCGCCGCGGCGGCGCTCCAGCCGCGCTCCACCACGGCCGCCACCGCCAGGCCCCGCAGGTCGGCGCTGACCGCGCGGCCCTGCCTCAGCTCCGGCAGCCCGCCAGCCGGGCCGCCCTTGGTATCGCCTGCCGGTTTCACTGTCATCCTTCCTCCCGCCGCGCCCACGCGGCTTTTACAAACGACCACGCCCACGCGGCTTCCGTAAACGACGGCATTGCCGCCGCTGCTGCACCGTTTAACCCGGATGCAACGCGCCGCCCCGTCCGCCGCCGCTGCGCCGTCCTCCGGCCGCAAAGCTTGAACGACACGACGCGCCGCGCGCGCGCACCTCGCCTGTTTGCCGCCCAAAGGACCATCGGCCCGCATTCGCCAGGGCATGACCGCTGCGGGGCCTTGCGCGCGCCGCAGCAGTCTGCCGGATTGTCAGGTCCAGATCATGCCTTCCCTGGGCCTCCCCGAAGAATGATTTGAAACAAATATAGAACATAGATGGCAGAAGTCAAGCCCGGAACCTGCGCCGGTAGCCGCCGGTATCAGGCGTTCGAAAGCCGGCTTTCGTCGAAGTCCTTGCTGATGCGGTAGAAGTGCGGCGTTACCGGGTCGAGGCCCGAGCGCTCGTGCTCGCGGACGACATTGCGCGCGATGCCGCGCAGATGCACCTCGTCCGGCCCGTCGATGAACTGGAGCGCGCGGCCCCAGGTCCACAGCCAGGAAAGCGGCGTGTCGGGCGTGAGCCCCATGGAGCCGAACACCTGCATCGCGCGGTTCGACACCTCGGTCTGGAGGCGCGCGGCCACCACCTTGATCTGCGAGACCTCGTTGCGGGCCGCCTTGTTGCCGTGGGCGTCGATCAGCCAGGCGGTGCGCAGGCAGAGCAGGCGCGCCATGTCGATCTCGGTCCGCGAGAGCGCGACCGCCTCGCGCACCGTGTCGTGGTCGATGGTGCGCTTGCCGAAGGTCGTGCGGTTGAGCCCGCGCTCGATCATCAGCTGCAACGCCACCTCGCATTGTCCGATGGTGCGCATGCAGTGATGGATGCGGCCCGGTCCGAGCCGCGCCTGCGCGATGGCGAAGCCGCCGCCCTCCTCGCCGATCAGGCTCTCGTAAGGCACGCGGACATTGTCGAACACGACCTCGCAATGCCCTTCCGGCGCGATGTGGTGCATGACCGGGATGTTGCGCGCGATGCGCACGCCCGGCGTGCCGGGATCGACGAGCACCTGGCTCTGGCGGCGGTGGACTGCGGCGTCGGGGTCGGTCACGCCCATGACGATCATCACGCCGAGCTCGGGATGGGCGGCGTTGGTGATGAACCATTTGCGCCCGTCAATGACCCACTCGTCCCCTTCACGCCGGATGCGGGTCTGCACATTGGTGGCATCCGAGGACGCGACTTCCGGCTCGGTCATGCAGAAGGCCGAGCGGATTTTGCCGTCCAGCAGCGGGTCCAGATAGCAGCGCTTCTGCTCCGGCGTACCGAACATATGGAACACTTCCATATTGCCCGTGTCCGGCGCGTTGCAGTTGAACATCTCCGGCGCCCAGTAGATGCGGCCCATGATCTCCGCGAGCGGCGCATATTCGAGATTGGTGCAGCGCGTGCCCGGCGCGTCCTCGGGCAGGGAGGGCAGGAACATGTTCCAGAGCCCTTCTTCCCTGGCGCGGTCCTTGATGCCGGCGCAGAAGGGCGGCGGGAAGACGCCCTGCTCCGTCAGTTCGTGCCATTCCTTGTCGCGCGGCACGATCTCCCGGGCCATGAAACGGGTGAGCTGTTCCTGAAGCTGGCGGACCTTGTCCGAATATCCGAAATCCATCTCGTCTCGCTTTCCCCGTGCCGCCGCCTCAGCATCCATCGCCGTTCAGGCGACCCCGCGCCGGGGAGACCGGATAGACGCCGAGAATGCGCGTCTCGCGGGAGAAGAAGTCGAGCTCCTCCAGCGCGAGCCGGACGGAGTGGTCCTCCGGGCGGCCCTCGATATCGGCGTAGAACTGGGTTGCCGTGAAGCTGCCGTCGGTCATGTAGCTTTCGAGCTTGGTCATGTTGACACCGTTGGTGGCGAAGCCGCCGAGCGCCTTGTAGAGCGCCGCCGGCACATTGCGGACCTTGAACAGCAATGTGGTCGCCACGGCCACACCGGGCGGCGGATGCGCCGGCTCGCGGGCCAGAACGATGAAGCGGGTCGTGTTGTGCGCGGCATCCTCGATGTCGGCGCGCAGGATCCGGAGGCCGTAATGTTCCGCGGCGAGCGTGGACGCGATGGCGGCTTCCTCCGGGTCGGCCCGCTCGGCCACCTCGGCGGCCGCGCCCGCGGTATCGGCATGGACGAGCGCGGTGAGGCCGAGCTCGCGGATCAGCCTGCCGCACTGGCCGAGCGCATGGACGTGGCTGCGCACCCACCGGATCGTCTCCAGGCTGGCGCCGGGCGCGGCGAGAAGCTGGTGGCGCACAAGCTCGAAATGCTCGGCCACGATGTGCAGCCCGGTCTCCGGCAGCAGCCTGTGGATGTCCGCGACGCGCCCGGCAATTGAGTTCTCGATCGGGATCATCGCGAGCGCCGCCTGGCCGTTCTCCACAGCCATGAACGCATCCTCGAAGGCCCGGCAGGGAAGCGGCTCCAGCTCCGGATAGGCCTGGCGGCAGGCAAGGTCTGAATAGGCTCCCGGTTCGCCCTGAAAGGCGATCCGGCGGTCGTCGGCGTTGGCGGCCATCGGATGCTTCGAATTATGGTCTTACGGCAAGGATTTCCCGCGCCCGGGCGAGGTCGGCGGGAGTATCGACGCCGAGCGGAACGCTGTCAACGACGGCCACGGCGATCCGCATTCCCGCCTCGAGCGCCCGCAATTGCTCCAGTTTCTCGCGCTGTTCCAGCGGGCTCGGAGGAAGCGCCGTGAAGCGTTCCAGCGCCGCCCGCCGCCAGGCGTAGAGGCCGATATGGTGGAAGAGCGGACCAGGGCCCGAAGGGGCCGTGGCGCGGGTGAAATACAGCGCCCGCCCGTCGGCGCCGAACACCGCCTTCACGACATTGGGGTTCGTGCGCTCTTCCTCGCGCCGGATCTCCGCGGCGACGGTGCCGATATCCACCTCCGGGTCGTCGAGCAGGGCGAGTGCCGCGCGGATGTCGCCCGGCGGAACCGTCGGCAGGTCGCCCTGGAGATTGACGATCCGGTCGAACCGGCGGCCCGGATCGAAGGCGTCGAGCGCGGCGCGGATGCGGTCCGAGCCCGAGGGCAGGCCGGGGTCGGTCATCGCCGCCTCGCCGCCGGCCGCGCGCACCGCCTCGGCCACCTCCGGCTCGCAGCAGGCGACAAGCACCGGCCCGATATCTGCTTCCACCGCGCGTTCGAGCACATGCACGATCAGCGGGCGCCCGGCAATGTCCGCGAGCGGCTTGCCCGGCAGACGCGTCGAAGCCATCCGCGCGGGTATGGCGATGAGCCCCGGGCCGCTCACCGGCCGGGATTTACGCGACGCAACGCCGCATATCCGCTCATTTCAGCCGTCCCTACACTCCGAATCCGAGAGAGGACCTTCCGGCACACGCCATGCCGCCGTGCAAGAATGCCCTCGTGCGCGCAGCCGTCAACCGGACGACAAGATGATGGACTTTTACGAGTTCAACAAAGTTGCGGGCGGGCTGCTGCTGGCCGGCGTTATCACAATATTTATCGGCATTTTCGGCAACACCCTGGTCCCGAAGCAGGATGGCGGGCACGGAGCCGCGCCGCATGAGGCGGACATGGCCGCCGCCGCGCCGGCGGCCCGCTCGGAGCCGGCAGGCCCCGAGCCGATCGCCGGCATGCTGGCCGAGGCCGATATCGCCCGCGGCGAGTCCATCACCAAGAAATGCACCGCCTGCCATACCTTCGGCGAAGGCGGTGCGGCCAAGCAGGGGCCGAACCTCTACAACATCGTCGGCGCGGACATCGCGGCGCGGGACGACTTCGGATATTCCGATGCGATGGCCGAGCAGGAAGGCGACTGGACCTACGCCAATCTCAACGCCTTCCTCCACAAGCCGAAGAAGTTCATCAAGGGCACCAAGATGACCTTCGTCGGGCTGAAGCAGGCCCGCGACCGCGCCGATCTCATCGCCTATCTGCGCACGCTCGCCGCCTCGCCGCAGCCGCTGCCGGAAGACGGCGCGGACGAGCCGGCGAAGGAGGGCGAAGCCGAACCCAAAGCGTCCCTGCCGGCGGAACCGGACCGCATGCAGGCAGTCGGGGAACCCGCCCCCGCGCCGGCAACGGAAGAGCGCCTCGGCTGGAGCTTCTCGGTGATCGGCTCGGCCATGGCGGCCGAGCCCGCCAAGAGCCTTGCCGAGCGCCTCGCGGCCGCCGATCCCGAGGCCGGCAAGAAAGTGTGGCGCAAGTGCAAGGCTTGCCACACCATCGACAAGGGCGGCAAGAAGCGCATCGGCCCCAATCTCTGGAATATCGTCGGCGCGGATGTAGGAGCACGCGAGGGCTTCAAATATTCCAAGGGCATGCTGGCGTTCGGCGGCCAGTGGACCTATGAGCGGCTCGACGCCTACCTCACCAAGCCGAGGAAGGTGGTGAAGGGCGGCAAGATGTCCTTTGTCGGGCTGAAGAAGCCGAAGGACCGCGCCAATGTCATCGCCTTCATGCGCATGATGGCGGACGAACCGCTGCCGCTACCCTGAGGCGCCTGCGGGCGCTCTGGCCTGATGATCCGCGCCTTTCTCGAACATCTGGGCGATACCGTCCGCCCGATCCACCGGCGCTATTTCCGCTCCGGCGTGGCCGTCGAGCGCAAGGATGACGACTCGCCCGTGACCCGCTCCGACCGGGAGGCCGAACAGGCGATGCGCCGGGCGATCGGGGAGGCCTTTCCCGAAGACGGCATACTGGGCGAGGAGTTCGGCTCCGAGCGCCTCGACGCCAGGCGGGTCTGGGTGCTCGACCCCCTCGACGGCACGCGCGCCTTCGTCAACGGCAAACCCTCATTCGGCGTCATGGCGGCGCTGCTGGAGGAAGGCCGGCCGGTCGCCGGCCTGATCGACATGCCGATCCTCGCTGAGCGCTGGATCGGCATTGCCGGCGAACCCACGACCTTCAACGGCGCATCCGCGCATGTGCGCGATTGCACGGGCCTCGCCGCCGCCTCGCTCAACGCCACCTCGCCGGACATGTTCCCGGACGGCGCCTCGCGGGCAGCGTTCGACCGTCTGTCGGCAGCCTGCGGCCAGCGGCATTTCGGCGGCGACTGCCATCTTTACGGCCTGCTGGCCTGCGGCTGGATCGACCTGGTCGCGGAGGACAGCATGGCGCCTTACGACTATCTGCCCCATGTCGCCATCGTCGAAGGCGCCGGCGGGCGGATCGCAGACTGGCGGGGCCGGCCGCTCGACCTCGAGTCCGACGGCACCGTGCTGGCCGCAGGCGCGCCCGAACTGTTCGACCGGGCGCTGGAACGCCTGCGCGGCCCGTAATGCGGCAGGGCGCCGGGTCCGGTTGACATGGCGACGCGGGTCCTCGTTCCCTCGGGCGTTCTGGGCTTGGGCTTCGACCGGGACGCGCTCCGGCGGGCGGCGGCGGACAAGCCGGACATCATCTGCATAGACGGCGGCTCGACCGACAGCGGCCCGTTCTATCTGGGCGCCGGGGTCTCGAAATATTCCGATGCCTCCGTGCGGTCCGAATGGCAGGAGTTGCTGGCTGCGCGTGCGGCGGCCGGCTGCCCGCTCGTGCTCGGCTCCGCCGGCACCTGCGGCACCGACGCCATGGTGGACGGGATGCTCGCGGCGACCCGCGCCATCGCGGAGGCGGAGGGCCGCCGCCTCAGGGTCGCCACGCTGAAATCGGAGCAGCCGGCCGCGTCTGTCTGTGACGCTCTGGAAGCCGGAAGGCTGGCGGCGCTTGCAGGGACGCCGGAAGGCGGCCTCGACGTCGAGGACATCGTGCGCTGCAC
>JAPOZD010000101.1 GCA_026706245.1 Alphaproteobacteria bacterium | reverse complement strand
GGTAGGGCCCCCTGTCCTCAAGCGGGGGTATGGCCTCGGGATGCCAGCCGCGCCGCAATTCCTCGCCCATCGTGGGGTTCTGCGTGCAGCGGATCGGGACCCGCGTCCGGTCTCCCGCAACGCAGATATTGCAGCCGATGCACTCGCGGATGTCGTCGATGCGCCCGTCGCGGATCTTGTTCGGAAGGAACGGGTCCGAAATCGAGGGCCGCGCCGCGCCGATGAAGTCCAGAATGCCGCTGCTGACTGTGCGGGCCATGGTGTCGGGCGACGTATAGCGGCCCACGCCGACAACTGGCTTGTTCGTCAGCGACTTCACGAAGCTTATGTAGGGTTCCTGGAATCCTTCCTCGGAGAAGCGCGATGTCTGGCTGTCGTTCGACCAGTCGGACAGGTTGACGTCCCAGAGGTCCGGCTCGTCTGCGAGGGCCGCCACGATGTCGCGGCCTTCGCCGTCATGCCTTATGCCTTCGTCCCCCAGCAGTTCGTCGACGGCCAGCCGGATTGCGATCCCGCACTTGTCGCCGACGGCGTCCTTCGTGTCGGCAAGCACTTCCCGGAAGAGGCGCAGGCGGTTCTCGAACGAGCCGCCATATTCGTCCGCGCGATGGTTGTAGCGCTTCAGCAGGAAGTGCTGGAGAAGGGTCAGGTCGTGGCCGGCATACACATAGACGATGTCGAACCCGATATCCCTTGCCAGCAGCGCCGCCTCGCGGTGCCAGCGGCGGAAGTCCGCAATATCCGCCTTGTCCATGCCGCGCGCCTGCACCGGGTCGTCGCTGTCCACGACGACGGCGGACGGCGCGAGCGGAGGCACGCGGCTGTAGCGGTTGTTGGCGTGCAGCCCGTTATGGACGAGCTCGACCGCGGCGAGGCTGTCATGGGCATGGATGGCGTCCACCGTCAGCCTGAGCGCCGCCACGCCGGCCTCGTCCCACAGCCGCGCCTGGTTGGAGGGCGAGACATCGGAGGTCGCGTGGATTTCCGTCTCCTGGGTGGAGACGACGCCCCAGCCCCCCTCGGCCTTGACGGCGCGAAGCGCGGCTTCCGACTCGGGGTAGCGGTGGCCCATGCCGGTGCAGTGCGGCACCTGGTAGAAACGGTTGGGCGCGGTCACCGGCCCGATGCGGACAGGCTCGAACAGGATGTCGTATCGCGGGTCCCGCATGGGCGATGCCTTTCCCGAACGCCGTCTCCGTTCCGGCCTATCGGAAGTGCGGCGCGATTTCTTCCGTGAAGCGCGTCATCTGGTCCTTGACCTCTTCATGCGGCTTCAGGCCGTAGTTGAAGTAGAGCACGACCTCGTCGATGCCCGCCGCTTCCACCAGCTTCAGGTCCTCGACGATCTGCGCGGGCGGGCCGATCAGCACCGAGCGGTTGGTGAGCTTGTCGGGCGACATCTCGCGCAGCAGGCGGCAGATCTCGACAAAGTAGCGGTAGCTCGGCGGCGCGGTCGCCGGGTCGCCGGGGAAGGCCGCCACCAGCGCGTCCTGGAAGTAGCGCACGAGGGCTTCCCTGCCGCGCAGGTCCTCTTCGGCCGTGTCGGCGATGTGGATGAAATAGGAGCAGACCGCCCGGCGCGGCGGCCGCGCATGCTCGTCCTCGCAGGTCCGGCGGTAGATTTCCACGGCCTCGGCGAGCGACCCGTAAACCATGGCGGCGGCGAAGGGGGCATAGACGACATGCCAGTCGCGCCGCGCCGCCAGTTCCATGCTGGGGCGGGAGAAGCAGGCGACATGGGGCCTCAGCGGCCGTTGCGCCGGCTTCGGGCGCACATCCACATTCTCGAAGCGCCAGAAGCGCCCGTCATGGGAGAACGGGCCGGTCTCGGTCCAGGCGCGCCAGACGATGTCCAGCCCTTCCGCAAATGCTTCTGCCGAGTCCTCGAAGGGCGCGCCGAAGGGGCCGTATTCCAGCCGGTCGTAGCCGCGCCCGGCGGCGAAATCGACCCGGCCGCCGGAGAGCAGGTCCAGGGTCGCCCAGTCCTCCGCCACCTGCAGCGGGTGGTGGACCGGCAGCAGCACCACCGCCGGCGCCAGCCTTATGCGCGAGGTGGCGCCGGCAAGCTGCGCCAGCAGCATGTGCGGCGAGGCGTTGACGCCCAGCAGGTTGAAATGGTGCTCGCCGATCCAGGCGGAATCGAGGCCGACGGCCTCCGCGTGGAGCGCCTGCTCGTAGATCTCGCGGACCAGCGTTTCGGCCGAGCGCGTATTGCCGGGATAGCGGTTGTCGGAAAGGGTGAAGTAGCCGAACTTCACGGGGGAAGCCGCTAACCGCCGGTGCGGGCCCGGATGAAGGCCGCCGCCTCGTCTATGCCCTCGCTCGCGCGGTCGAGCAGGCGGTCGAACCAGTGCCAGACATGGATCATCTCGTCCGCCACGGTGAGCTGCACGTCGATGCCCGCCCGGCGGGCCGCTGCGGCCAGCGACACCGAATCGTCCAGCAGCACCTCCTCGCTGCCGACCTGGACCAGCAGCGGCGGCAGGCCCTCAAGATCGGCGTAGAGCGGCGAGGCCCAGGGGTGGCGGCGGTCCGTGTCGTCGCCGAGATAGACGCCCGTCCAGCGTTCGATCTGGTCCTTCTTCACCATCGGGTCCGACCCGGCCTTGGTCGCGTAGGAGCCGGCCTCCAGGGTCATGTCGGTCCAGGGGGAGATGCAGAGCCCGCCCGCCGGCATGGGCAGCCCGTCGTCGCGCGCCTTGACGAGCGTGGCGACGGTCAGTCCGCCGCCCGCCGAGTCGCCGCCGATGACGGCGCAGGCCGGGTCGATGCCGCTCTCCAGCAGTCCCTGCCAGGCGGCTGCGCCGTCCTCCACGGCGGCGGGGAAGGGATGCTCCGGCGCCAGGCGGTAGTCGGCCGAGAAGGCATGCACGCCGGCGCCGGCCGCCAGCGCCGCGACCATGTGCCGGTGCGAGCGCGTGGAGCCCAGCACATAGCCGCCGCCGTGGAAGTAAAGCAGCGCCCGGCTCGCATCCGCGCCCTCCGGCCGCAGCCATTCGCCCGGAACGCCGCCGAGGGAGCCCGGCTCGTGAGCCACGGTCTCCGGCAGCGGGAATATCTCGACCGCGCGGTCATATTCCTCCCGGAGGTCGGCGATGGCGGCGGTCGCGCCGTCGGGCCGCTCGGCAAGTTTCACCCTGAGCGCCGCAATCGAGCGGTCCTTCATGGCGTCGTTCCCTTTCGTTCGGTCAGCCGCCTTCCAGCTTCGGGATGAAGAACACCTCGCCGCCCGGCGGCACGGGCTGGAAATAGGCGGTCTCGTGCATCATGCCGTCTATGGCGACGGTGGTCTCTTCCACCAGGCGCTCGCCGAGGCCCGGAAAGCGTTCGTTCATCGCGCGGATGACATCGCGCAGGAGCCGCGCCTCGACCTCGAATTCGCGCACGCCCCCGGTGAAGGCGCGCGCGAACCCTTCGGTGAACCGCACCTGGACGGTCGGACCCATGAAGCCCCCGCCTCGTGCTCAGTCGTCGCCGTCCGCCCCGTTCGCGTCGATGGCCGCAAGCAGCCTCGGCGGCGACATCGGCAGTTCGTACATCCGCGTGCCGACCGCCCCGTCGATGGCATTGGCGATCGCGGCCATGGGCGGGCAGATATTCACCTCGCCCACGCCCTTGACGCCATAGGGGTGGCTCGGATTGGGGACCTCGACGAGCACCGCGTCGATCATCGGCAGGTCGGAGGCCACCGGCACGCGGTAGTCGAGGAAGCCCGCATTCTCCAGCCGGCCCTGGTCGTCGTAGATATATTCCTCGTTCAGCGCCCAGCCGATGCCCTGCACGACGCCACCCTGGATCTGCCCCTCGACATAGGAGGGATGGATCGCGCGGCCCACATCCTGGGCGGCGATGAAGCGCAGCACCTGCACATGGCCGGTCTCCGGATCGACCTCGATATCGCAGAACTGGCTGGAGAAGCCCGGAGCTTGCGCGCCGGCATTGGTGGTGCCGGCTGCGCCGATGGGCCCGCCCGTCAGCGCCCGCTTGGCCGCGAGCTCGCCGATGGTGAGCGGCTCGAAATCGCCGACATTGGCGCCGGCAGGATGGGCCGCGCCGTCCCGCCATTCGACGGCATCGACATCGACATCCCAGATCATCGCGGCGCGCTGGCGCAGGTCGTCGATCACCTTGTTGCAGGCTTGGTGGACGGCGATGCCGGTGGCGAAGGTCACCCGGCTGCCGCCGGTGACATGCGTGTAGCCGACCGATGCCGTGTCGGAGACGACGCAGCGCACCTTGTCGTAATCGACGCCGAAGGTCTCCGCCGCCATCAGCGCCATGCTGGCGCGCGAGCCGCCGACATCGACGCTGCCGCTGCCGACGATCACCGTGCCGTCGTCGTTCACATGGACGGTGGCACTCGACTCGCCGCCACCGTTGAACCAGAAGCCCGAAGCGACGCCCCGGCCCTGATTCGGCCCGATGGGCTTCTTGTAGTCCGGGTGCGCCATGAGCGCTTCCAGCGTTTCGACATAGCCGTCATGGCTGAGCTTCGGCCCATAGACCATCTGGGTGCCCTGGCGCGCGGCGTTCTTCAGGCGGAACTCCACCGGGTCCATGCCGACCTTCTTGGCCAGCATGTCGAGCACGCTCTCGACCCCGAAGGCCGAGATCGGCGAGCCGGGCGCGCGGTAGGCTGCCGCCTTCGGGCGGTTGCACACCACGTCGTAGCCGACCGTGCGCGCATTCTCGATGTCGTAGGGCGCGAAGGCGCACATGCAGGCGTTCATCACCGGCGAGCCGGGGAAGGCGCCGGCCTGGAAGTTGAAGGTGGCGTCGGCGGCGGTGATCTTGCCGTCGTTCGTCACGCCGATCCTGACGCTCATCGAGGCGCCGGAAGTCGGGCCCGTCGCCTTGAAGACCTCCTCGCGCGTCATCTGCATGCGCACCGGCTGGCTGCATTTCCGCGAGAGCGCGGCGGCCAGCGGCTCCAGATAGACGGTGGTCTTGCCGCCGAAGCCGCCGCCGATCTCCAGCGCTGTCGCGCGGATATCGCCGGGGCTGATGCCGAGCAGCTTGGCGGTCATCGCGCGGACCACGAAATGGCCCTGGCTCGACGACCAGATCTCGCCCTGGCCGTCGGCGTCGAAGCGCGCCATGCAGGCATGGGTCTCGATATAGCCCTGGTGGACGGCGGCGGTCTTGAAACTCTTCTCGACGACATGGTCAGCCGCGGCAAAGCCCGCTTCGAGGTCGCCGATGGCGAATTCGAGCCGCTTCGAGATGTTGGACGGCTTGTCAGGCGCGGGCTCGATGCCGCGCGGAATCATGTCCTCGAAGAGCAGCGGCGCATCCGGCTTCATCGCTTCATCGACATCGATCACATGCGGCAGCACCTCGTAATCGACCTCGATCAGCGAGACGGCTTCCTCGGCGACGGCGGCGCTCGCCGCGGCGACGGCGGCGACGGCATGGCCCTCATAGAGCACCTTCTCGCGCGCCATGATGTTGCGGGTGATGTGCCAGAAATTCTGCGCCACCCGCTCCGGGCCGATATAGGCGAAAGCGTGGTCCGGGAAGTCGGCGGAGGTGACCACCGCCCTGACGCCGGGCAGCGCCTCGGCCTTCGAGGTGTCGATGCCCCGGATGCGCGCATGGGCGTGGGGGCTGCGCAGCACCTTGCCGATCAGCTCGCCGGGCAGCCGGTAATCGGCGCCGTACTGGGCGCGGCCGGTGACTTTCGGCACGCCGTCCGGACGGACGGGGCGGGTGCCAACCCACTTGAACTCTTTCGCTTCGGCGCTCATCCACAGGGTCTCCAGAATCGGGGCGTAACGGTCCCGCCTATGCAAGCCCATCCGGCAGCCGCGCGCAAGTGCGCCGGGGCGCGCGGGAGGCATAAGGACTTGCCCCGGCCGGCGGTTTCGGCAAGCTGGCGGAAGGTGATCGTTTTCCTGCATCGGGAGGCTGGCGCCCTTGCAGATCGTTCCGTTCGATGCCCCGCTCGGGGCGGCGTTGCGCGGGCTGGACGCCTCGCTGCCTGTCGGCGCGGCGGAGGCGGAAGCTCTGCGCCGCGCGCTCGACCAACATCTCGTGCTGCTCGCGCGCGGCCAGCGGCTGGACGACCCGGCGCTGATGGCCTTCTCTCGCGTCTTCGGCGAGTTAGACCCGCCGGGGCCGAACCCCTATGGCGCGCCCTTCCTGCCGGCGTTCCCGGAGATCAATGTCATCTCCAATGTGGTCGAGAATGGCCGGCCCATCGGCAATCTGGGCGCGGGCGAGGCGGTCTGGCATGCGGATATGACCTATGTCGAAAAGCCGCCCAAGGCCGCGCTCCTCTATGCGTTGGAGGCGCCGGAAGGCGAAGGCGACACATATTTCGCCAACCAGTTCGCTGCGTGGGATGCGCTGGCGGAAGAGGACAAGGCCCGGATCGAGGGGCTCCGCTCGGTCCATGACAGCGCGCATAACAGCGCCGGCATGCTGCGGCGGGGCTACCGCGAATCCAGCGACCCGCGCGAGACGCCGGGGGCGCGCCAGCCGCTGGTGCGCACCGACCCGGCGACGGGCAGGAGGGCGCTCTTCCTCGGTCGGCGGCCCCATGCCTGGGTCGTCGGGCTGGAGGTCGGGGAGAGCGATGCGCTGCTCGACCGGCTCTGGGCCCATGCCTCCGATCCGTGCTTCGTCTGGCGCCATCGCTGGCGGCCGGGCGACCTGCTCATCTGGAACAATCTGGGCGTGCTGCATCGCCGCGACGCCTTCAACGCCAATGCGCGCCGGATCATGCACCGCACCCAGATTCGCGGCGAGCGGGAGATCGCGTGAGGCCATGAAACGCTTCTACAGGCAGGCGGAGGCGGTGCCGCTCGACCCGGACGGCTACGGCGTCGCGCTGGACGGGCGCCGGGTGCGCACGCCGGCGGGCCGGCCGCTCGCCCTGCCGAGCCGGGCGCTGGCCGTGGCCGTGGCGGACGAATGGGCCGGGCAGGGCGAAAGGGTCGAGCCCCGGACCATGGCGATGATGACGCTGTCCGCAACCGCGCTCGACCGGGTCGCGCCGCGCGCCGGTGAAGTCGCGGCCGAGATCGCGCGCTATGGCGAGACGGACTTGCTCTGCTACCGCGATGCGGCCGGCGGCGAGCTCGCGCGGCGCCAGAACGCCGCCTGGCAGCCGGTGCTCGACTGGCTGGCGGCCACCCACGGCGCGAAGCTCGGCACCGTTGCGGGCGTGATGCCGGCTTCGCAGGAGAAGGGCGCGCTCGAAGCGCTGCGACGCGCGGTGGACGCCCATGAGCCGTTCCGCCTGACGGCGCTGCACGCGGCCGTCGCCGCCACCGGCTCCGCCGCGCTCGGCATGGCGCTTCTCGGCGGGCGGTTGAACGCCTGCCAGGCGTGGCGCTGCGCGCGCCTCGACGACGAGTGGCAGGCGGAGCGCTGGGGCGAGGAGGAAGATGCGCGCAAGCGGGGCGCGGCGCTGAGGGACGAGCTCGCCGCCGTCGAGCGCTTCGCGGCGCTGCTATAGAGGCGCTGCCACAGACGAGGAGGCCGGAGGCCATGACCGACATAGTGGACATGCTGGAAGCCAAGCGCGCCCGGGCCCGCCTCGGCGGCGGGGAGAAGCGCATCGAGGCGCAGCACCGGCGCGGCAAGCTGACGGCGCGCGAGAGGCTGGAGGTGCTGCTCGACGAAGGCTCCTTCGAGGAATACGACATGTTCGTGGAGCACCGCTGCGCCGATTTCGGCATGGAGGCGCAGCGCATTCCGGGCGACGGCGTGGTCACCGGCCACGGCACCGTCAACGGGCGGCTGGTCTTCGTCTTCAGCCAGGACTTCACCGTGTTCGGCGGCTCGCTCTCCGAGGCGCATGCGGAGAAGATCTGCAAGGTGATGGACCGGGCGATGAAGGTCGGCGCGCCGGTCGTGGGCCTCAACGACTCGGGCGGCGCGCGCATACAGGAGGGCGTCGCCTCGCTCGGCGGCTATGCCGAGGTGTTCCAGCGCAATGTGCTGGCCTCCGGCGTCGTGCCGCAGGTCTCGGTCATCATGGGCCCCTGCGCGGGCGGGGCGGTCTATTCGCCTGCGATGACCGACTTCATCTTCATGGTGGAGGATACCTCCTTCATGTATGTCACCGGCCCGGACGTGGTCAGGACCGTGACCCACGAGACGGTGACCCATGAGGAGCTCGGCGGGGCGCGCACCCATGCCAGGCGCTCCGGCGTCGCCGACCTGGCGCTTGACAACGACATCGAGGCGCTGCTGCAGGTCCGGCGGTTCCTGGGCTTCCTGCCGTCCTCCAATCGCGAGGCGCCGCCCGCCCGGCCGACCGAGGACCCCATCGACCGCCGGGAGCCCTCGCTCGACAGCCTCGTGCCGGACAACCCGAACAAGCCTTACGACATCAAGGAGCTGATCCGGAAGACGGCGGATGAGGGCGTCTTCTTCGAGCTCCAGCCGGACTGGGCGGCGAACATCGTCATCGGCTTCGCCCGCTACGGAGGCCAGCCGGTCGGCGTCGTCGCCAACCAGCCGATGGTGCTGGCCGGCTGCCTCGATATCGACAGCGCGCGCAAGGGCGGGCGGTTCGTGCGCTTCTGCGACGCCTTCAACCTGCCGATCGTCACCTTCGTCGATGTGCCGGGCTTCCTGCCGGGCACCGTCCAGGAATATGGCGGCATCATCAAGCACGGCGCGAAGCTGCTGTTCGCCTATGCCGAGGCGACGGTGCCGAAGGTCACGCTGATTACCCGCAAGGCTTATGGCGGCGCCTATGACGTGATGAGCTCGAAGCATCTGCGCGGCGATGTGAACTATGCTTGGCCGCAGGCCGAAATCGCCGTGATGGGCGCCAAGGGCGCGGTCGAGATCATCTTCCGGCAGGATACCGGCGACGAGGAGAAGATCGCCGAGCGCACGGCCGAATATGCGGAGAAATTCGCCAACCCCTTCATCGCCTCGGCGCGCGGCTACATCGACGATGTGATCCATCCCCGCAACACCCGCTTCCGCATCTGCCGGTCGCTGGAGGTGCTGCGCAACAAGCGGTTGGAAAATCCCTGGAAGAAGCACGACAATATCCCGCTTTAGGGCGGTAACGGAGCCTATTGAGGCAGGACGGAAGATTTGCCATTACCGTCGCCCCGGCCCCGGAGCCGGGGCCCATCCCTTGCCGCTTCGGCCCGGTGGAAGGGTTGGGAGATGGACCCCGGCTCGGGGGCCGGGGTGACGACAGCGGCTTCAGCCCGTGGCGCGATCCGATCCGAGGGGATTCGGTTCTAGACAAGGACAATACTCATGCAATTCGAGACCTTCGACTGGATCGCGCACCATGCCGGGCGGCGGCCGGAAAAAACCGCGCTGGTCGATCTCGCAAGCGGGCGCGACATCGACTATGCGGAGATGGACCGGCGGGTCGGGAGCCTGGCGGGCTTCCTGCGCGGCCGGCTGGGGATCGAGCCCGGCGACCGGGTGGCCCTCCTGGCCGAGAATTCCACCGACTATCTGGAAATCCAGTTCGCCTGCTTCCGCATCGGCGCGGTGTTCGTGCCGCTCAACTGGCGGCTCACCGTGCCGGAGCTCAACTATATCGTCGGCGACGCCGCGCCGGAGGCGATGATCCACGACCGGGGCTTTGCCGAAACGGCCGCGGCCGTGCAGGCGGAGACCGGATTCGCGCACCGGCTGGAAACCGCCGCCGACGGCAGCCCGTCGGAATACGAGGCGGCGATAGGCGAGGGCCCTTACGAGGCGGAGATGGTCCCGCAGCAGATGTCGGACCTCTCGACCATCATGTACACCTCCGGCACGACCGGCCTGCCCAAGGGCGCGCGTATCACCCACGGCATGACCTTCGTCAACACGGTGAGCGTGACCGAATCGGCGGAGATGCGGTGCGGAATGCCGATATTCACCGTGTTGAC
>JAPOZD010000404.1 GCA_026706245.1 Alphaproteobacteria bacterium | reverse complement strand
GGGTCCGCCAGGGCGGCGAACAGCCCGTCGCGCAGCTTCCGGACTTCCTCGTCCGGGGTTGCGGCGGCGGTCACATAGGGCAGGCCCGGCGCTGTCGGGGAAGTCGCGAGGATGCGGGTGCCGCGAAGCTCGCCGCCGAGCCAGTCGGAAAGCAGGGCGTGGGTCACGCAATCGACCGCGCAGGCGTCCGCCTCTCCGGCGAGCACGCTGCGGATGCTGGCGCGGTGGGAGCCCGGCGCGGCGACTTCCGCGAAGAAGGACCGCGCGTCTTCTCCAGCAGGCAGGATGTACCGCCAGACATGGTAGCCCGAGTATGAGTCCTCGCCGTTCACGCTCAGCCGCGCGCCGCGCAAATCGCCGAGGCTGCGCGCCCGGTCGTCTTCGCGGACGACGACATGCGCGGCATAGCGGGGGCCGTCGCATCCGGGCGCGCTGTAATGGGGCGTCGCGACGAGTTTCACATCCGGGGCGAGGTCGTGCACCAGCGGATAGCCGCATGTCTGGCCGAGCAGGAGGCCGGGGTCGCGCCATTGGCGGTAGCGGTCCTCCGGCCAGGCCAGCAGGTCGGGAACGCCCGGAACGCCGCATGCCCTCAGATGCCCGGCGAGGCCTGCCCACCAGCGCTGCACGGCGGGGCGGAACTCGACCTCGCCATACATCGGCAGGCCGGCCTGGCGCGGAGGCGCCGTCATCCGGCGCCGCGCGCGCCGTCGCGCAATTGAGCGAGGAAGGACACAAGCTCCGTCGGCTGGACGACGGCGGCGCGGATGAGGTCGTCGAAATGCCGGTTCAGCACCGCGATATGCTCGGTGGTGTTGAACACCATATACACTTGGCCGACATAGAGCGCGGCCCGCTGGCGCCCGAAGATCGTGTAGGGCGCCGAATAATGCGTCAGGCCGTCGAAGAGATACATGCGCAGGCGCGGATAGAGCTCGCCCACGATCCCGGCCAGCCGGTCGAGCTGATGCCGCCGCGCGGAAGCGTCCAGCGTGCGCCATATGCCGCCGCCGGCGGCCAGCGTCTCCAGCGCCTGCCGGGACAGGCAGATCTCCATGTCGGCCTCCGGAAGCCGGAAATGCTCCAGCCTGTCGCGCGATGCGTTGATGGCGCGGTCCGGGCCCCGGGAGCTGAAATGGCGGTATTCATGGCGGAGCACTTCCTCGGTCTTGGCGACGTCCGGGATCGTGGTCGGCACGTTGCGCACCTTGTAGCCCGCAGCCTCCTCGAACCAGCGCACCAGCGTCTCGTCCACGGGCGTCTGCGCGCTCTCCGCGATCTGGAGCGACTCGTGGAGAATGTCAGCGCCGAGCCTTTCCACATGGCTGAGGCCGAGCAGCCAGTCGAGGCTGACGCGGAGCTCGGTCGCGATGGCCGCAACCGTGTCGGCGCGCGGCAGCCGGTCCATGTCGCCGGCGAGCAGCTGGGAGAGCGTGGACCGGTCTATGCCCGCCCGGCGCGCGAGCGCCGAACGGGACAGTCCCGACCGCGCCAGCGTCTCCGCGAGGCGCAGGCGAAACAGGCGGGAGACATCTCTTCTGTCCATGAGCCGCTGCCGGAAAATCTGTAGATTTTATGATGGGTCTGTCGATAATTTTCAACAGATTTTTGAATTTGCTGCGCTATGTGACCTTGCGTTGCAATTCCCTCATTGCCGGTCCGGGTTCCGGCTGCCTGCAATGGACGCCTCGGGAGCTGGCGGCAGGGGAATCCGGTTTCGATGGCTTGCAGGGGGCGCGGATATCCGGGCCGGGCTGCGCCGGCGCGGCGCGGCGGGGAATGGCCGACCTGGGTCGTCGCCGGCGCGATCTATGGCGGCTGGCTGCTGCTCACCTTCCATGCGGCGGCGCTGCCCTGGTGGCTGCTGTTGCCGGCCGGGGCCTTCATCACCTGCTGGCACGGCTCGCTCCAGCACGAGGCGGTGCATGGACATCCGACGCAGTCGCCGCGCGTCAACCTCGCGCTCGCCTGGCTGCCGCTCGGCCTGTGGATGCCTTACGAGATCTACCGCGACACCCACTTGCGCCACCATGCCTGCCCGGCCCTGACCGACCCGTTGGAGGACACCGAATCATATTTCGTGCGGGAGCGCGACTGGGAGCGCATGACCGGACCGCGCCGTCTGCTCCTGCGCCTGCACCAGACGCTGTTCGGCCGGCTGACCCTCGGGCCGGCGCTCGCCGTCGTCGCGTTCTGGGGTTCGGAATTCCGGCGGGCCCGTTCGGGCGACCTCTCCAATGGCGGCGTCTGGACGCGCCATGTCGTCGGGACCGGCGTCGTTCTGGTCTGGGTCGTGCTCGTCTGCGATATGTCCGTCGGCGCTTATGTCGCCCTGTTCGCCTATCCGGGCCTGTCGCTGACCCTGCTGCGCTCCTACGCCGAGCACCAGCCTGCGGCCGGGAAGAACCGGCGGACGGCCATCGTGCTGGGCGGACCGATCAGCCGGCTCCTCTATCTCAACAATAACCTCCATGTCGTGCATCACAACCGCCCGGACCTGCCCTGGCATGCCATCCCGGCGGCGTTCGCCGCACGGCGCGGGCGCTACATGGCCGAGGCGGGCGGCCACGTCTATGCCGGCTATCCGACGCTGCTGCGCCGCTTCCTGTTCCGCGTCCGGCACCATCCGGTGCATCCCGACCACCGTTTCGCGGATATCTGAGAGTCCTGGACCGCGCGCCCGCAAGCGGTTCCGGGTTGTCAGCGGAATTGCCGCCTCCCGGGGCTTTCGGGCCAGGCCACGAGGCCGCCGGTGGAGACCCGCTCCACTCCGAAAACCAGCCAGGGATCGTCAACGGTGCCGATGACGGTATCCACGCGGAACCTTCCCGGATGGCGTTCGGCAAATTCTAGGGTCGTCAGCCCGCTGTCATATCGTCCCTCCAGCAGGCCCTCCGCGATTCGCATGATCGAGCTTACGGGCACATGGTCCGACCAGGCGGAAATGTCCGCATAGCCGCGCGTTGCCGGTTGCAGCGCCAGGGTCCTGGGTTCGGTCACCTCCACCCGCGTCAGAATGGCGAGCTCCCGGCTGGGAGAGATGAAGGTGTCGATGATGCGGATGCCGTAGTCGAAATGCGCTCTCGACACGACATCGGCGCAGTCAGGATGGACCGCGACCTGGACCATGAAGCCGGCGCGCCCGTCGTCCATCATCGCGAGGCCCTCGAAGAAGTCGTCGATGAGGACCACCTCCGCGTCTTCGAGCCCGTGGAACGCCAGATATCTTCGGGTGACGAGCTCGTGGTTGGTCCCGGCGGGTCCGAGCGTGGCGAATCGCAGGCTGCGTCTTTGTTCCATGCGCTAACCCCTGTCAAGGCTTGCTGCGGCGCCCGCGAAGGAGAATCGGCGCGGGCCGGACAGGGCCGCTGCCGCCACGGCGAGGCCGGAGACGACGGCGATGCAGCCGGCGGCGTTGAGCGACCAGGAAGCGCCGAGGAGCGCCGGGGCGACGCCGGCGAGGGCGTAGCCTGCGAAGGCCGAACCCAGGCCCAGCGCCACGCTCAGCAGGATCTGCGTGCGGTAGTTGTCCGTCATCAGGCGCGCGGCGGCGGGCGGGCAGATCAGCATGGCAATCACGAGGATCGAGCCCACGGCCTCGAAGGAGGCGATCGTCGCCGCCGCCACGAACAGCACAAAGCCCAGATGGATGAGGCCGGGCCGGAAGCCGAGCGCCGCGGCGAAAGCGGGATCGAACACGGCAAGCCTGATTTCTTTCGCCAGCAGCAGGACTGCCGCCGCCGCCGCGGCGAAGACGCTGGCGAGCGTCCAGACCTCGCGCGGCAAGGCCCAAATGTCCGGCGCATCCAGCCAAAGAATGTCTTCCAGCTGGCCGTAGAGCACGCAGTCGGCGTCGATGTGCAGGTTCCGCGCCGCCGCCTGCTCCAGCATGAACACGCCGGCGGCGAACATGACCGTGAAAACCGCGCCCATGGCCGCGCCCGGCTCGATGCGGCCGAGCCGGCGCACGACCTCGATCGCGCCTGCCGCGATGAGCGCGGCGGCGAGCGCGCCGGCAAGCATGGCGGAAGCGGCGAGCGCGCCCGCCAGCATGAAGCCGCCGACAATGCCCGGCAGCACGGCATGGGCGATGGCGTCGCCGAGCAGGCTTTCACGCCTCAGCACGAGGAAATTGCCAAGCAGCGCGCAGAGGCCCGAGGCGAGGCCCGCTGCCAGCAGCGCCGGGAAATCAACCTGCCAGAAGAGGCTCACGGGGCGTGCTCCCCAAGCAGCGCCAGCGCTTCGGCCGGCAATGGGTCTATGCCCCAGGCGAGTTCGGCCGGCAGAACCTCCGGGGCTTCCGCAAGGCAACGGTCCCAGAGCTCGAGCCGGGCGACCGCCGCCGCGCCGCGCGCCGTGGGCCTTCCGCCGCGCCGCCAGCCGATCAGGCCGGCGCCCGGATAGCCGTGTCCGGCCTGAAGCGCCCGGGCGGCGCGCAATTGCCAGCCGGCGCGGGCCCGGCGGGCGGCCTCCGCGACGATGCCGCGCCGTGGCGCGGCCAGCAGGCTCGCGGCGAAGACGAGCCCGAGCGCCAGCACGATGGAGGCGCCGGTGGGTGCGCGCGGCCAGATGGATGAGGCGGCCGCGCCCAGAAACGCGCCGCCCGCGCCGAAGGCGACCGAGAGCCGGAAGATGCCCGCAAGCCGCTCGGACCAGAACCGTGCCGCCACCGCCGGCAGGATGAGCAGCGCGACCACCAGCACCAGCCCGACCGACTGGAGGCCGAGCACTGTGACAACCACGCCGAGGCCCAGCAGCGCCGCATCCAGCCCCGCGACCGGCCAGCCGCGCGCACGGGCATGGTGTTCGTCGAAACAGAGGACGCCGAGCGGGCGGAACAGCGCGAGCAGCAGGCCGAGCGCGAGCAACGCCGCGGCGGCCAATCCGAGGGCTTCGGCAGCCGAAAGCGCCGCCGCCTGCCCCAGAATGAAGCTTTCGAGGCCGCCCTGGCTGCCGGCGGGCAGCGTCTGCAGCCAGGAGAGCAGCACGATGCCGACAGCATAGAAGACGCTGAGCGCAATCGCGATGGCGGCGTCCGGGGCGAGGCGGGTGCGGCGCGTCAGGGCCTCGGCGGCTGCCATGCCGAGAATGCCGGTCAGCGCCGCCCCGGCGAGCAGCACCGGCAGGGTGCGGCCCTCGACCCCCAACGCTCCCGCGGCGACGAAGGCGAGCACGATGCCCGGGAGCGTCGCATGGCCGACGGCATCGGCCGCCATCGCCCGCGCGCGCAGCAGGAGGAAGGCGCCCACGCCGCCGGCGGCGGCTCCCAGCGCCGCCGAGCCCGCCATGACCACGCCGGTGCTGTCGCCGACCTGGAAGGTCAGCACCTCCAGCAGGCCGTCGCCGGCCCCGGTCATCAGGCCGCCAGCGCGCGCGGCCTCAGGCCGGACGCATCATAGGCGCGCCGGAGTGTCTCCTCGCCGAGGGCTTCGGCCGGGGGGCCGCTGGCGATGGCGACGGCGTTCAGCACCGTCACATGGTCGAAATAGGCGGCGACCATGCGCAGGTCGTGGTGGATGCACACGATATGCCGTCCCTCGCCTTCAAGACCGGCCAGCACGTCCAGTATGGCGGCTTCGGACGCGGTATCGATGCCGGAGAAGGGCTCGTCCAGCAGCAGAAGATCGGCTTCCTGGGCCAGGGCGCGGGCAAGGAAGACGCGCTGCTGCTGGCCGCCCGAAAGCCGCCCGATTTGGCGGTTGCGGAAATCGGCGAGGCCCACCCGCTCCAGCGCCGCGTCCGCCGCCGCCAGATGGCGTTTCGAGAGGCGGCGGAACCAGCCGACCCGCCCGTAAAGCCCCATGGCCGCCACATCGCGGGCGGAAACCGGAAAGTCCCAGTCGACGCTGTTGCGCTGCGGCATATAGGCGATGCGGCGGCGGACCCGCGCGACCGGCTCGCCCAGCAGGCGCACCTGGCCGGTGAGCACAGGGGCCAGGCCGAGCGCCGCCTTGAAGAGGGTGGACTTGCCCGCGCCGTTCGGTCCGACGACGGCCGACATGCCGCGCGCCGGCAGCCGGAGATCGACATTCCAGAGCACGGGCCGGCCGCCGAGCGCGACCGTGAGCCCGTTCGCCTCGAAGGGAGAGGCGGACTGCGTGTCAGCGGTCATGGACCCGGAGCCTTCCCTGCATCCCGCGTGCCGGCGCAATGCCGCCGAGCGCCCGCGCGATGGTGGTGACATTGTGGTCGATCATGCCGATATAGGTCCCTTCATAGGTCCCTTCCGGCCCCATCGCATCCGAGAACAGCCGCCCGCCGATCGCGACCCGGTGCCCGCGCGCCGCCGCGCCTTCCACGATGGCGCGGACATTGCGGTCGGAGACGGTGGATTCGACGAAGACCGCGGGCAGCCTGCGCGTAACGACGGTCTCGACCGCCGCCTCGATGGCGCGGAGACCCGCCTCGGACTCGGTGTTGACGCCCTGTATGCCCACGACCTCCAGCCCGTAGCGGCGGCCGAAATAGGCAAACGCATCATGCGCGGTAACAAGCACGCGCGCCTGCGCCGGGATGCTTTCCATGCTGGCGCGCGCATAGGCGTCGAGCCGTTCGAAACCGTCGGGGGCCGGCATACCGAGCCGGTCGGCAGCGACCTGCAGCGCCTCCGCCCAGAGCGCGGGGTCCATCCACAGATGCGGGTCCGCAGCGCCCGCATAGCCGGCGGCGGCCTGCAGGCGTTTCGCTTCGGGCACCGCTTCGCAGACGGCCGTGGCGGGCTTGCCGGACGCGGCAAGGCGCTCGAAGGCGTCCAGCATCTTTCCTTCGAGGCCGAGGCCGCAATAGAGAAGATGCGGGGCCTCGATCAGCCGGGCGATGTCGGCGCGCGTCAGCTTGTAGAGATGCGGGTCCACGCCGGGCCCCATCAGGCTTTCGATGCCGAGCGGCTCGGCGATCATGGCGATCGTGGCGACCGGTCCCCGGTCTATCGCCGCGGAGACGGGCGGCGCGGCAAGGGCCGGCAGGGCGAGGAGCAATGCCATAAGCCTGCGCATGACAGAGAAAATGGCATGGATAAGCCCCGACGGCAATCTCCCGCCCGGACATAAATCTGCATGCAAGGCAGAAAAATAAAGCCAAGGCTTCATTCTTGCCTTCGTTGCTCTGTGAAGGCATGTTTCCCGCCGCCCGAGAGGAGGGATGCCCGATGACCGAGAACCGCCAGATCGTCCTGAAGAGCCGGCCCGTCGGCCTGCCGGTCTCCGAGAATTTCGCCTTGGAGACCGCGCCCATGCCGGTCGCGGGCGATGGCGAGATGCTGGTCCGCACGCTCTGGATGTCGGTCGATCCCTATATCCGCGGGCGCATCAGCGACCGGAAGAGCTATGCGCCGCCCTTCCAGATCGGGGAACCGCTGGACGGCTATTTCGTCGGGCGGGTGGAAGAGTCGAAGGGCGGGCGTTTCCCGGTGGGCGCCCATGTCTTCGGCACGGGCGGCGGCTGGCGCGACTACCATGCCGCCGACGGCAAGGCGCTCCGGGCCGTCGATCCCGACATCGCGCCACTCCAGGCCAATATCGGCGTGCTCGGCATGCCCGGCCAGACGGCCTATGTCGGCCTGCTCGATATCGGCCAGCCGAAGGAGGGCGAGACGGTGTTCGTCTCGGCGGCCTCGGGCGCTGTCGGCGCGGTCGTCTGCCAGATCGCGAAGCTGAAGGGCTGCCGGGTGGTGGGCTCCGCCGGCTCGGACGAGAAATGCGCCTGGCTGCGCGACGAGGCCGGGGTGGACGCCGCGATCAACTACAAGACCTGCGGGAACCTTGAGGCCGCGCTCGCCGAGGCCTGCCCGGACGGCATCGACGTCTATTTCGAGAATGTGGGCGGCGAGCACCTGCAGGCCGCGCTCTCGCTGATGAACTTCTTCGGCCGCATCGTCGCCTGCGGCATGATCGCGGGCTACAACGACAGCGCGCCGAGGCCGGGCCCCAACAACCTGTTCCTCGTGGTCGGGCGGCGCCTGCGCATGCAGGGTTTCATCGTCTCCGACCACCGCGAGCGCACCGACGACTTCCTCACGGATGTCGGCGGCTGGATCCGCGAGGGCCAGCTCCGCTGGCGCGAGACCGTGGTCGAGGGCCTGGAGGCCGCTCCCGGCGCCTTCATCGGCCTCTTCCACGGCGACAATTTCGGCAAGATGTGTGTGAAGGTGGCGGAGTAGGAGGGCGGTCCGGTGCAACGGCTCAGGCGGCTCTTCCTCGCACCCCGACCGGACTGCTAGGCTGGCGGGCGGGGAGGGCATGCCGTGAAAACCGTCTATACCCCGGCGCATGAGCGCCACAGGCCGCCGACCATCCTGACGCGCGGCGTGGAAGTGCCGCACTGGGAGGTGGCGGAGCGGGCGGAACGGCTGCTCGCAGCGGTCAGGGCCGACGGCCATGAGGTCGTCGAGCCGCTGGACTATGGCCGCGCGCCGAGGGCCGCCGTCCACGATCCCGCCTATCTCGCCTTCCTGGAGAATGCGTGGATACGCTGGCAGAAGCTCGCCGACCCGACGCCGGCGGTGCAGCCCTACGCCCATCCGGGCCGCCACATGCACGGGCGCCCGAGCGGCATCGAGGGCCAGGCCGGCTACTACATGGCGACCGGCAGCTCGCCCATTGTCGAGGGCAGCTGGGAGGCGGCAAGCGCGGCCGCCCATGTCGCGACCCATGCCGCGCGCCTCGTGCTCGACGGCGAGGATGCCGCCTATGCGCTCTGCCGCCCGCCGGGCCACCACGCCTTCTCCGACCTCGCCGGCGGCTTCTGCTACCTGAACAACATCGCGATCGCCGCCGAATACATGCGCCGCGAGCGCAGCCGGGTCGCGATCCTCGATTTCGACGTCCACCACGGCAATGGCACGCAGGGCATCTTCTACCGCCGCCGGGACGTGCTGTTCGTCTCGCTGCATGGCGACCCGGCCGACTATTTCCCCTTCTTCGCCGGCTATGCGAACGAGATCGGCGAGGGCGACGGGCGCGGCTACAACCTCAACCTGCCGCAACCGCCCGGCGCGGACGATGCCGCATTCCTGGCGGCGCTGGACGAGGCGCTGGAGGCGGTCCGCCATTTCGCGCCGGAGGCGCTCTTGGTCTCCACCGGCTTCGACGCCTTCGAAGCCGACCCCATCGGCGTGCTGCGCGTGACCACGCCGGGCTTCGGCGAGATCGGCCGGCGGATCGGCGCGCTCGCCCTGCCGACCGTGCTGGTGCAGGAGGGCGGCTACAACCTGGAGGCGCTCGGCGCCAACCTCTCCGCCTTCCTCGGGGGCTTCGCCGGCGCGCGCGGGTGAAAGGCGCAGCCCGCCGCCCGCGCGGCCCGGACATTCGCGGTTGACCGAAGAAACCGTCGAGACCCTCTACGCCCGGTTCGGCCCGGCCTATCGGTGGCTCGCGACCTTCACCGGCATGACGGCGTCCTTCACCATGGTGCTGACCGGTACGGTGGTGGCGGTGGCCGTGCCCGATGTCATGGGCGCCTACGGCGTCGGGCAGGACCGGGCGCAATTGCTGACCACGGGCTTCATCGTCTCCATGACGGCGAGCCAGCTCCTGAACGCCTGGTTCGTCGCGCGCTTCGGCCAGCGCCACACCTTCCTCATCGTCATCGCGCTCTTCTTTGTGGGCGGGCTGATGGCGGCGTTCGGCCCGACGCTCGACTTCATCATCGCCGGGCGGGTCATCCAGGGCTTCTCCTCCGGCGTGGTGCAGCCGCTGGTGATGGTGACCGTCTTCCAGGTGTTCCCGGCGAACCGGCGCGGCACGGCGATGGGCGTCTATACGATGGCGCTGGCGCTGGCGCTCGGCATCGGCCCGGTGGTCGGCGGCGTCACCATAGACCTGCTTTCCTGGCGCCACATCTTCATCGTCACGCTGCCCTTCGTCGCCGTCTCCTTCTTCCTGGGCCTGGTGTTCATGCCGCAGGCCCGCCCGCGCCCGCCTTTCCCGCGTTTCGACTGGTGGGGCTACGCGCTGCTCTGCACAGCCCTCTTCTGCCTCATGTCCGTGCT
>JAPOZD010000440.1 GCA_026706245.1 Alphaproteobacteria bacterium | reverse complement strand
CACGGACATGACCATGTCCGGCTTCGCTTCCTGGATCTTGGAGATCGTCGGGCCGAAATTGGTCACGTCCAGCGGGAAGAAGTCGGTGGACAGCACGGTGCCCCCGTTCTGCTCGACATAGCGTTTCACCCAGGCGGCGGTGATCTGGCCGTAATTGTAGTCCGCCGCGATGGTATAAACCTTCTTGCCCCACAGATTCATGGTGTGCGGCACAAGCTGCTCGACCGTCTGCGCGGGCGTGGTGCCGAGCGTGATCTCGTTGCGGTCGCAAACGCCGCCTTCATAGAGCGTGTTGTAGAAGTAGAGCGTCTTGAAGCGGTGGAAGATCGGGCGGATGGTTTCGCGGCTGGCGCTGGTGATGCCGCCCATGACGACCGCGACCTTGTCCTTCAGCGCAAGCTGCGTCGCATATTGCGAATAGAGCGACATGTTGGACTGGGGATCGTAAACGACGCCCTTGACCTCGCGGCCGAGCAGCCCGCCCTGCGCGTTGATCTCCTCGATGGCCATCAGCATGATCTGGTTCATCGGGATGCCGGCGAAATCGATGAAGCCGGAGAGGTCGTGCAGGCCGCCGACCAGGATGGCGTCGTCGGCATCGGCCGAGATGGCCGGGAACACGCTGGAAAATGCGGCGGCGCCGGCTCCCGCGGCGGCGGTTCTCATGAAATCGCGCCGGGTTGGTTTGTTCAGGCGAGTCATCGGCAGCCTCCTGCGTTACATGGTCGAAAATCGCGCTCCGCTCGGGTTTACGGCAGTGCAGAGCGGCAACCCTGCCAGACCGGACAGGAAAAACAAAGCGAAATCGGGACCTTCCCCGGACGGCCGGGCATGACAGCCGGAGCTGCCGGACTCAGCGCGCCCGGCGTTCCTTCGTCACGGTCTCGTAGGCGGCGTTGATGGCGGCGAGCCGGTCGTTGGCAAGCTCCATGAACTCCTCCGGCAGGCCCTTCGAGGCCAGCTTGTCGGGGTGGTAGGTCAGCACGAGCTTGCGGTGAGCGGCGCGCAGCTCATCGTCCGAGGCGCCGGGCGCCACGCCGAGCACGGCATAGGCGTCCGCAGCACCCCTGTCCCGGTCGTTCGCGGCGCCGGCCCCGGACTGCGACCTGGAAGCATGACGGGCGCGGAGCGAGGCCATCTCGTAATCGCCTAGGCCGAAGATCGCGCCTATCTCGGCAATCATCCGCTCTTCCGCCGGATGCAGCTCCCCGTCCGCCGCGGCGATGGCGTAAAGCGCATCCACCACTTCGGCCAGCAGTTCCGGCTTCGCCGCCAGCACGCCCCGGACCTGCTCGGCATAGGCCTCGAAGCCCTCCGTGCTCCGCCGCGCCTCGTTGTAGAGGTCGGCGATCCGGCTCCGCTCGTCCGGGTCGAAGGGGAAGATGCGCTGGAAGGTGCGGATTTCATCGCGCGTGACCGTGCCGTCGGCCTTGGCGACCTTGGCGGAAAGGGCGATGACGCCGAGCGCGAACACCACGCCGGCATCGGCCTCGACCGCGCCGTTGCCCCCTGCAACCGCGCGGCTCCGGCTCCGGTCGATCAGGCCGTGGCCGGCCACGGCGCCGAGCAGCGCGCCGAGCGGCCCGCCGACTGCGAAACCCAGCACCCCGCCCAGGATCTTGCCGATTATCGCCATAGGCCGCCCCTGCCCGCCCCGGTCCGCGCCAGACTATCCTCTTCCCGTAGAGCAGGACAGGCCGCCGGCCGGCATGTCTTGGAAACCGCCCGGCAATCGGCTTCAATCCCGCCCGCCCCTCTTCCGGGCGGAGAGACGCCGCGCCATGCAGCCGCAAAACCTGCTTTTCATCATGTCCGACGAGCATAGCGCCAATGCCATGGGGGCGGCGGGCCATCCTGTCGTGAAGACGCCGAACCTGGATGCGCTGGCGGCGCGGGGCACGCTGTTTTCCAGCGCCTATACGCCCTCGCCGATCTGCGTGCCGGCCCGGGCCGCCTTCGCCACCGGGCGCCATGTCCACGAAATCGGCGCCTGGGACAACGGCCACCCCTATGACGGCAGCGTGCCCGGCTGGGGCCATGCGCTGCAGGCGGCGGGCCACCCGGTGCTCTCCATCGGCAAGCTGCACTACCGCGACGAGGCGGACCCCACCGGCTTCGACGCCCAGATCCGCCCCATGCATGTCGTGGACGGCAGAGGCGACGTGTACGGCGCGATCAAGGACCCCATGCCCGTCCGCTTCGGCGGGGCGAAGTTCTCGCGCGAGATCGGGCCGGGCGAGAGCGGCTACACCCGCTACGACCGGGCGATCGCGGACGAGGCGGTGCGCTGGCTGACCGGGGACGCCCGGACCGCGGAAGGCCCGTGGGTGCTGTTCGTCTCCTTCGTCTGCCCGCATTTCCCGCTGATCGCCCCGGAGCCCTTCTTCGCCCTCTACGACCCTGAGGACATGGCCCTCCCGAAGGACTACCGCCTGCGTCCCCGCCATCCCTGGATCGAGGCCTATGCGGAGGCCCAGCCCTATGACAGCTTCTTCAACGATGAGGCGCGGCGCGTGGCCATCGCCTCCTATTACGGCCTCTGCTCCTTCCTCGACGACAATATCGGTCGCGTGCTGGCCGCGCTGGCCGATGCCGGGCTCGCCGGAAATACGCGCGTCATCTACACCAGCGACCATGGCGAGAACCTCGGCGCGCGCGGGCTCTGGGGCAAATCCAACATGTATGAGGAGGCGGTGCGCGTGCCGCTGATCGCCGCCGGGCCGGGCGTGGCGGCGGGGCGGATCTGCGACACGCCGGCCTCGCTGCTGGATTGCCATCCGGCGGTTCTTGAAGGCGCGGGCCTCGACGCCGACCCCGTGCTCCCCGGCCGCTCGCTCTGGACGCTCGGCGAGGAGCCGGAGCGGGCCGTGTTCAGCGAATACCACGCGGCCGGGGCCGTCTCCGGCTGTTTCATGCTGCGGCAGGGCCGGTGGAAGCTCATCCGCTACACCGGTTTCGAGCCGGAACTGTTCGACCTCGAGGCCGACCCGGAGGAGCGCCGGAACCTGGCGGCCGGGCAGCCGCAGACGGTCGTCCGCCTCATGGCGGCGATGCGCGAGGTCTGCGACCCGGACGAGGTCCACCGCCGCGCGCGGGCAAGCCAGGACGCGCTGGTAGAGGCCCATGGCGGCCGCATGGCCGTGATGCGCGCCGGCGCCTTCTCCGGCACCCCCGCCCCCGGCGACAAGCCCGTCTTCACCGCCTGAGCGGCCAGCTGCGAGACACGCCATGATCGTCATCGACTCGATCACCCATGTCGAACCCGCCCATCGCGGGCGCGTGGTGCTGGCCGGCAGCCATGGCGGGGCCTATTGCGCGGGCGTGGCGGCGAAGGCGGGCCTGCGCGCCGTGATGCTGAACGACGCCGGTTTCGGCCTCGACCGGGCGGGCGTCGGCGCGCTCGCCCTGCTGGACACCATCGGCATGGCCGCCGCCGCCATCGACCATATGAGCGCGCGCATCGGCGACGGCGCCGACATGGCCCGGCGCGGCACCCTCTCCGCCGTCAACGAGGCCGCCGCCCGCGCCGGCTGCCGCGTCGGCATGGGCGCGGCGGAAGCCGGCGCGCTGCTTGCCGAAGCCCCGGAGCCGGCGGGCATCCTGCCGCCGCTGGAAGAGGCTCGCATGACACTTGCGCCGGGCGTGATCGGCCTCGACTCGCTCTCGCTGCTGCAAGCCGCGGACGGCGACAAGGCGGTCGTTTCGGGCAGCCACGGCGCGCTGCTGCGCAGCAATCCGGGCTATGTCATCCACCATGTCGTGCGCGCCGTGGTCTGTCACGACGCCGGCATGGGCTGCGAGGAGGCCGGGATCAGCCGGCTGGAGTCCTGCGCCGGCATGGGCGTGCCGGCTGCCGGCGTCGCGGGCGCGACCGCGCGTATCGGCGATGCCCGCTCGCTCTGGAGCACCGGGCGGCTTTCGGCCGTCAACAGCCTGGCGGGCGCGGCGGGCGCGGCGCCCGGCATGACCGTCCCCCAATTCGCGGAGCTTTTCGCATGACCGACCGGCGCAACGACCCGACGCGGCGGATGAATGGCGGCCGCGCCGTCGCCGAGATGCTGAACGCCTATGGCGGCGCGCCGATCTGGGGCATGGCGGGCTTCCAGCTCCTGCCCTTCTATGACGGCGTGCGCGCACTCGGCATGACCCACACGCTCATCAATGACGAGCGCTGCGGGGCCTTCGCCGCCGACGCCTGGGCGCGCGTGACGGGCAGGCCCGGCGTGGTCGATGCGACGCTCGGGCCCGGCGCCACCAACCTCTTGACCGCGCTGGTCGAATCGCTGAACGCCGGCGTGCCGATGATCGCCGTGGTGGGCGACGCCAACCGCGCGCACGCCTGGAAGAACATGACCCAGGAGACCCGCCAGATCGAGATGCTGGCCCCGGCGGTGAAGGAGGTGATCCGCGTCGAGGTGGGCGAGCGCATCCCGGAGCATGTGCGCCGCGCCTTCGCCGTCGCGACGGGCGGGCGGCCCGGCCCCGTCATCCTCGACGTGCCGGAGGATATCGCGCATGGCGAGTTCGATTTCAGCGAGGAAGCGCTCTACGTGGATGAGGCGTGCAAGCGCATCCCCTCGCTCCGCGCCCGGCCCGATGCGGCGGCGTTGGAGCGCGCGGCGGCTATCCTCGACCGCGCCGAGCGCCCGCTGCTGCTCGCGGGCGGCGGCATCCACCTGTCCGAAGCCTGGGAGGCGCTCCGGAATTTCGCCGAAACGCATGGCGTGCCGGTCGCGCACACCATGTCCGGCAAGGGCGCGCTCGCCTGCACGCACCCGCTGTCCATCGGCCTGTTCGGGCGTTACGACCGCATCGCCAACGGGCTGATCGAAGAGGCGGACGCGCTGATCGCGGTCGGCTGCAAGCTCGGCGAGATCGCGACCAAGCGCTACACGCTGCCGCCCGCGCATATCCCGCTCATCCACCTGGAAATCGAGGCGGGCGAGATCGGGCGGGCGGTGCGCGCGGAAGTCGGGCTCTGGGGCGATGCCCGGGCCGGCCTCGACGACCTGGCGGCCGCCTGCGACGCGCGCATCGACCGCAGCGCCTGGACCGGCGAGGCCGCGCGCCGCCACGCCGCATGGCGCGAGGAGGCCCGCGTCCGCTACGAAAGCGCCGAGAGGCCGGTCAACATGGCGCGGCTGGTCCACGCCATCCGCACAGCGCTCCCCGATGACGGCATTCTGGTCGCCGACGGCGGCTTCGCCGGCCACTGGACGGGTCTGCTCTACGACACGCGGCAGGCGGGGCGCACCTATATCGCCGACCGGGGCTTCGCCTCCATCGGCTACGGCCTGCCGGGCGGCATGGGCGCGGCGCTGGCGGTGGGTGACAGGCCGGTGGTGGCGCTTTCCGGCGACGGCGGCTTCAACATGACCTTGGGCGAGATCGAGACGGCGCGGCGCCTTGGGCTTGGGCTCACGGTTGCGGTGGTGAACAACGCCGCGTCGGGCTATGTGAAGGCGCTCCAGCACGCCATGTACGGGGGCCGCTACCAGTCCGCGGACCTCTCCGAGACGAACTATGCCGACGCCGCCCGCGCGCTCGGCTGCCACGGCGTGCGCGTCGAGGACCCGGCCGACCTCGACGCCGCCTTCGCAGAGGCCATCGCCGAGCGCGACCGCCCGAGCGTCGTCGATGTGGTCGTCACCCGCGACCCCGCGCAAATGCTCCCCGGCACGGACAACCGCACCGCCCCGAAGATCGAGCAGGGCGACAGGATCGCGTGAGGGCGGCGACGGGCCTGTTTTCGCCAGAGACGGAAACCCGCTAGGCTGACACTTACGGACAAGAGGGGGAGGGCCGGATGGCCGGGGGTTGCGACGGATATTGGCAGGAGACAGAGGTTGCGGGGGTGCCGGTGCGCTATTGCCGTTGCGGCACGGGCAGCCCGGTGCTGATCCTGCACCACGATATCGGCTGTCCGGACCGTGCGGCGTTCGCCGAGGCTCTATCGGGCAGCCATGACGTGCTGATGCCGGTCCATCCGGGCTTCGGCCTCGGCAGCGAGCGGGCGGAGTGGATGCGCAGCGTGCGCGACCTGGCGGTGCTCTATCGCGGCCTGCTGGCGAAGCTCGGCATTGGGCGCGCGAGCCTTGTGGGCCTCGGTTTCGGCGGCTGGGTGGCGGCGGAGATGGCGAGCATGGCGCCCGCGGATGTGGACCGGCTGGTGCTGGTGGGCGCGATGGGCCTCCAGCCGCGCGAGGGCTTCATCCTCGACCAGGCGCTGGTCGGCTATATCGACTATGCCGAGGCCTTCTTCAAGGACCCCGCCGCCTTCGACGCCGTCTATGGCCGCGAGCCCACCAACGACCAGCTTGAGGCCTGGGACATCTGCCGTGAAATGTGCTTCCGCATCGCGTGGAAGCCCTACATGTACAGCCAGACCCTGGCGCCGCTGCTGGGCAGCGTCACGGCGCCGGCGCTGGTCGTGCACGGCGCGGAGGACGAGGTGGTGCCGGCGGACTGCGCGGCGCAATATGCCGCCACCCTGCCGAATTCGCGCCTCGAAACGGTGGCGGATTGCGGCCACGCCGTCGCGCTGGAGCGCCCGGAGGCGCTGGCGCGGCTCGTTCTGGATTTCATCGGGGAGTAACGGCCGATGCATCTGATGTATTTCACCGAGCAGCCCATGTCCACTTACCCGGCGGACAAGGGGCTGGAGTTCGGCGCGACGGCGCTGATGTTCTCCAACCGCTATTTCGACCCGGTGGACGGCAGCCGCCTCTACAACGAGTTCCTGGAGCAGTATCTCTACGCCGAGGAAGTCGGCATAGACGGCATCATGCTGAACGAGCACCACAATGCGCCGTTCTGCATGCAGGCCAAGGCCAACATCTTCGCGGCCATCCTGGCCGGCATGACGGAGAAGGTGAAGATCGTCATGCTGGGCAACCCGCTGCCGCTGGCGGAGAACCCGGTCCGGCTCGCCGAAGAGCTCGCCATGATCGACATGATCTCGAAGGGCCGCCTCGTCTCCGGCTTCGTGCGCGGCGGCGGCCAGGAGCAGCTCGCCGCCGGCGTCAACCCCGCCTACAACCGCGAGCGCTTCGAGGAGGCGCATGACCTCGTCGTCCGCGCATGGACCGAGACCGGCCCCTTCCGCTTCGAGGGCAGGCACTACCAGAACCGGGTGGTGAACCCCTGGGCGGTGCCGCTGCAGAAGCCCTATCCGCGCGTCTGGGTGCCAGGCGTCATCAGCCGCGAGACCATCGTGTGGGCGGCCGAGCAGCGCTATCCCTATATCGCGCTCAACACCTCCATCGCCGACACGAAGAAGATCTGGCAGGTCTATGACGATGTGGCGCTGGAATGCGGCTATGAGGCCGGGCCGGAAAACCGGGGCTATCTGATCCAGGTCCATGTCTCGGACAATGAGGAAAAGGCCATCGAGAATGCGCGCCAGTTCCGCTGGATGCAGGGCGAGTTCACGGGCCTCGCGCACCCGGTCTGGTCCACGCCGTCCGGCTATTCCTCGCCGCGCAACCGCCGTGCCTTCGTGGAGTTCGCCGCCGGCCGCCGGGCCAATCCGCGCGGCCAGACGAGCTTCGAGCAGCAGATGGAGGATTTGCGCATCATCGCCGGCACGCCGGACACGGTGGTGCCGAAGCTGCGCCGCATCCTGGAGGAGACGCGGCCGGGCATCCTGGCGCTCTGGGGCAATGACGGCACCGTGAGCCAGGAAGACTCCATGACCTGCATACGCATGATCGGCACGGAGGTCTTCCCGGCGATCCGCGAAATCGCGAAGGAACTCGACCTCAAGAGCCCCTTCGAGGCCGACGCCCCGGTGTCGATCAAATACTCGACGGACCTGAAGGCGCCTGCCGCCGCAGCGGAGTAGCCCTTCCCGCCCCGGTCAGGGCCGCCGGATAACCGCCCCGGAAAAGGCGCGCATGTTGGCCAGCGCCTCCTCGCGTTCCATGGCGCCGAAGGCGATCTGGCACAGCAGGTGGCCGACGCCGGCCTGCCTGAGGGCCGCTACCTGCTCGCGCACGCGGGCGGGGGAGCCGAAGATGGAGCCGGTCTCCATCGCCTGCGCCACCGCCTCGCCGTCCGGGACCGAGGGGTCGCTCATCGGGTTGAGCATGGCGGGGTCGATCTCGAAATCCGGCGGGTTGAGCGTGGCGCGCAGATGCATGATATGGGCGCGGGCCGCTACCAGCTGTTCATACAGCCGGTCCTCCGCCTCCGCGTCGGAATCCGCCACATAGACATTCCGCCAGACCGCCGCATCGGCGAGCAGGCGCGCCCGCATGTCCGGCGGGTGGCCGCCCGCCTCCAGCCCCTCGGCATAGAGTTTCCAGCGCGCCGGGACCGCCTCCAGCGGCAGGCGCGTCGTGAGCAGCGGCAGCCCGGCCTCGCCGCATTCCCGGAAGGAGGCCGGGGAGATGGCCGAGCGCCATAGCGGCGGCCCCGGCCGCTGCACCGGTCGCGGGCGGATTTCCGGCATCTCGAAGTCGTGGAACGCGCCCTTGTGGCGGAACGGCGCCTCGGTCCAGACCCGCTCCAGGATGGAGACGGTCTCGGCCATGCGCACGCGGGAATCGCCGCTGCGCAAGCCGTAGCCGACGAACTCGTATTCGTTATAGACCGTGCCCTTGCCGATGCCGATGTCGATGCGCCCGCCGGAGAGGTTGTCGAGCAGCGCGATCTGCGTTGCGAGCCGCACCGGATGGTGGAACGGCGCCTGCACCACGGCGAAGCCGATGCGCATCCGCGTGGTGCGCATGGCAAGCGCCGCGGCAAAGGTGAGCGCGTCGCAATAGACGCTCTCGCCGGTGAAATAGTGCTCCGTCAGCCAGACATCGGAGAAGCCCGCCGCCTCGGCGGCCTCGGCAAGCGCGATCTGGTCGGCGATGCGCTCCCGGTCCGCCTCCGGCGCCGGCGAGGCCGAAAGCGTCAGCCAGCCGAATTTCACCTTGCCGTCACTTTCGCCATCGCCTTTGCCCGGAAGATTCCGCCGCTGTCAGGCGGCGGGGCGGCGGCCGGCAATCGCCTCGCGGAGGCCTTCGAGCAGGCCTTCAAGGCGCGCCTGTCCATGCTCGACCGCCCGCAGCCGGTTGTCGAGTCCGTCGATACGCCTGTTGGTCTCGTCAATGCGCTTGTTGGTTTCGTCGATGCGCGCGCCGAGGCGATCTTCGAGCCGCGCGTTGCTGCGCAATAGCAGCGCCCCGACGGCGATGACAATGGCGGGTGTAAGCCAGGCGGACAGTTCCAGCGGCATGAGAACCTTTCCTTGTGCGCGGAGTGTGCCCCGAAGGAATGGCGCCGGCAAGGGCCATCGCCCGCGCACCTTTGCATTTCGCGGCCGGCTGGATTATGGCAGGGGCAACCGTCGCGCGGAACGCGGCGAACTAAACGGATGGCGGCGTTCCGCGCTGTCGTGAGGGAACGGGAGGGGGCGCTTCCCCATGAACGCGACGAACATGCGCAAGGTGCTCTGCGTGCAGGGCATGCCGAAGGCCGGGCTCGACCTGTTCGCGGCCCGCGACGATATCGAGGTCGAGATCGTCCATGAGGGCCCGGGTTTCGACCTCCGGGCGCATCTGGGCGATATCCACGGGATCACGCTGTTCGGCACGCGCTACACGCGCGAGCTGATCGCCGCCACGCCCAGTCTGGAAGTCTGCTCGCGCTTCGGCGTCGGCTTCGATTCCGTCGATGTGCCGGCGCTCACCGAGCGCGGCGTGCCGCTCATGGTCGCGGGCACCGCCAATTCGGTGACCGTGGCCGAGCACGCCATGTTCATGATGCTCGACCTCGCCAAGATGGCGCGCCAGTACCATGCCGGCGTGGCGGCCGGGAATTTCGGCGTGCGCAACGAGTATTCGGCCCTCGACCTCTACGAGAAGCGGCTCTTGTCGGTCGGCTTCGGGCGCATCGGCTCGCGCACGGTGAAGCGCGCGCTCGGCTTCGAGATGGATGTGCAGGTCTATGACCCCTATGCGGACCCGGCGGCCGTGCGGGCGGCGGGCGCGGAGCCGGTGGACGACCTCGACAAAGCG
>JAPOZD010000221.1:2420-10085 GCA_026706245.1 Alphaproteobacteria bacterium | reverse complement strand
CTCGGGCCCAACGGCGCCGGCAAGACCACCTGCTTCTACATCATGACCGGCCTGACCGCGCCGGACAGCGGAAATGTCAGCATCGACGGGCAGGACGTGACCGGCCTTCCGCTCTACCGCCGTGCGCGGCTCGGGCTCGGCTATCTGCCGCAGGAGCCCTCGATCTTCCGCGGCATGACGGTGGAGGCGAACATCCGCGCCGTGCTGGAAGTCGTCGAGAAGGACCGGAACACGCGCGCCGCGGTGCTGGAAGACCTGCTGCAGGAGTTCGCCATCGGCCATTTGCGCCGGTCGGCGGCGCTGGCGCTTTCCGGCGGCGAGCGGCGGCGGGTGGAGATCGCGCGCTCGCTGGCGGCGCGCCCGAACTACGTCCTGCTGGATGAACCGCTGGCCGGCATCGACCCCATTGCCGTCGGCGAAATCCGCGACCTCGTCTCGCATCTCAAGGACCGCGGCATCGGCGTGCTGATCACCGACCACAATGTCCGCGAGACGCTGGAGATCGTGGATCGCGCCTATATCCTGGCGGGCGGGGCCATCCTCAAGGAAGGCCTTCCGGCCGATATCATCGCCGACGAGCATGTCCGCCGCGTCTATCTGGGCAACAGCTTCAGCCTGTAGCGCCGTTTTGGGCTATAACGCGCGCCCGGGGAGAAGACGGGAGCGGCGAACGGCTGCATGAGGACGATGACGCTCGGACCGAGGCTGCGGCAACGCCAGGCCCAGGGGCTGACGATGACGCCCAGACTGCAGCAGTCGATCAGGCTGCTGCAGATGGGCAGCCTCGAACTCGAGGCGTTCGTCGAGTCCCAGCTTGAGGAGAACCCGCTGCTGAAGCGCGGCGAAACCGATGGCGAGGCCGCGGCCGCTGCGTCCGGCGGGCCCGAATTCCCTGCTGGAACGACAGGAGAGCGCATCCCTGCGGCGGAAGCGTTCGCCGCCCCTCGCGCTGCGGCGGGCTTCGACGGCGATTTGCCCGGCCCCGAAGAACGGGTGGCGGCGGCGCCCAGCCTGCGCGACCGGCTGGAGCGGCAATTGATGCTCGACATCGCCGATCCCCGCGACCGGCTGATCGGACGGGCGCTCATCGACGCGCTCGACCCCTCAGGCTGGCTCACTGCCGACCTGGAAGGCTTCGCCCGCGGCCTCGGCGCTTTGCCGGAGGATGTCGAGCGGGTGCTGCTCAGCCTACAGCAGTTCGAGCCGGCGGGCCTGTTCGCCCGGTCGCTCGCCGAGTGCCTGGCCCTGCAATTGCGCGACCGGGGCCGCTACGGACCGGCCATGGCGGCGCTGCTCGACAATCTGGACCTGCTGGCGGCGGGACGCTTCGATGCCCTCGCCAGGGCCTGCGGCGTCGATGGGGACGAGCTCGCGGGGATGGTGCGGGAGCTGCGTTCGCTGGATCCGAAGCCGGCGTCAGCCTTCGATGAAGACGCGGCCGCCATGCCGGTCGTCCCGGATATCCTGGTCCGCGCGCATGCCGGCGGCGGTTGGGCGGTCGAACTCAACGACGAGGCGCTACCGCGCGTCCTGGTGGACCGCGAATACTATGCGCGCGTGCGCGGCGATGCGGCCTCGGACGCCGACCGCGAGTTTATCGCCGACAGGCTGAGCAGCGCCAACTGGCTGGTCAAGGCGCTGCACCAGCGGGCGGAAACCATGCTCAAGGTCGCCGCCGAGCTGGTGCGCCGGCAGCAGGCCTTCTTCGCCCGGGGAGTCCGGCATCTGCGCCCCCTGACGCTCAGGGACATTGCAGACGCGGTGGGCCTCCACGAGAGCACGGTGAGCCGCGTGACCGCCAACAAGACGATGGCCACGCCGCTCGGCCTCTTCGAACTCAAATATTTCTTTACCGCTGCCATAGCGGGGACGGGCGGCGGCGAGGCCCATTCGGCCGAAGCGGTCCGGCACCGGCTCAGGGCGCTGATCGACGCCGAGGACCCCGGCAGGACGCTTTCGGACGACAAGCTGGTGGCCGCAATGCGCGTCGAGGGCATCGAGATTGCGCGCCGCACGGTCGCCAAATACCGGGAGACAATGGGCATTCCGTCCTCCGCGCAGCGCCGCCGGCGCAATTTGGCGGGCGCCGTTGGAAAAGGCCATTGACCGGGGACGGTCTGCGCTCGTAAATGTTCCGAAGAACCGCCCGGTCCGGAGACAGGTGGGAGCGGCAGGTGCGGATTTCCGTAAGCGGTAAGCAATTGGAGGTGAGCCAGAGGCTCGCCGACAGGGTCAGGACTTCGCTCGAGCAGTCGGTGGCCCGCTATTTCGACCGGGCGATCGACGCCCAGATCGCGTTTTCGAAGCAGGGCGCGGGCATCCGGGCCGATGTCTCGGTCCATGCCGGGCGCGGGCTCACGGTGCAGACGCACGGCCAGGCGGCGGACCCGTGGCAGGCCTTCGGCGAAGCCGAGGACAAGGTGGCCAAGCGCCTGCGCCGCCACAAGCGCCGGCTGCGCAATCATCATCGCCGCGAAGAGGCCGAACTGGACCGCTGGTCGGTCGCCCATCGCATCCTCGACGAGCCGGAAGGCGCGGGCGAGGAGGCGGCCGAGGACGCGCCGGCGATCATCGCGGAGATGACCGAGGACGTGCTCACGCTGAGCGTCGGCGAGGCGGTGATGCGCATGGATTTCGGCGGCCAGCCGGCCCTGCTCTTCCGCAATGCCGCGCATGGGGGGCTGAACATGATCTACCGGCGCGCCGACGGCAATGTCGGCTGGGTTGACCCCGACGGGCAGCCCGGCCGCAGCGGCTGACGCCGCGATGGGCGTCCTCGAGCTGGTGGGGCCCGGCGGCGTGATTGCCGATCTGGAGGCCTCCAGCAAGAAACACGCGCTGGAGCAGATGGCGTCGGTCGCGGCCGGCAGCCTGGGCCTGAATTCGAAGGCAGTGTTCACCGTGCTGGTGGACCGGGAGAAGCTGGGCAGCACCGGCGTCGGGCGCGGCATCGCCATTCCGCACGCCAAGATGGCCGGTCTCGAGGGCATTCACGGCTTCCTCATCCGCTCGCGGGAGGCCGTGCCCTTCGAGGCGGTGGACGATGAGCCGGTCGATCTCTTCTTCCTGCTGCTCGCGCCCGAAAGCGCCGGCGCGGAGCATCTGAAGGCGCTGGCGCGGGTCTCGCGCGCGCTTCGCGACCGGGACACGGTGAAGGCGCTCCGGGAGGCCGCCGGCGCCGCCGCCATGCGCGCCGTGCTGGAGGAGCGTTAGCCCGGAACTATCCTTGCGGCGACGTGCTGCGGCGCATCCGGCGCGCAAGCACGCCCGCCAGCAGCAGGCTGCACGCCGAAAGCGCCGACATGAACCAGAACGCATCGCCGCCGAAGCTCTCGTAGAGCGGCCCGGCCACGAGCAGCGCGCAGCCGAGCGCCCCGCCCATCGCGATGGACGAATAAAGGCCCTGCGCGGTCGCCGAGATTTCCGGCGGGACATGGCGCTGGAGGTAGATCATGCCGCCGAGATGCGTTGCGGCGAAGGTGAAGCCGTGCAGCATCTGCACCGGAGCGAGCAGCCACAAGTCGGTCGTCAGCGCCGTGCCGGCCCAGCGCAGCATGGCGGCCGAGGCGCCGAGCGCAATCAGGCCGGCGATGCCGAGCCGGTTCACGACCCGGTTGCCGAGCGCGAAGAGCGCCACTTCCGAGATGACGCCCACCGCCCATAGCGGCCCGGTGATGTCCTTGTCGTAGCCCGCCTTCTCCCAGTGGATCGTGCCGTAGCCCATCAGCACGGCATGGCTCGCCATGTTGAAGGCGATGGCCCCGGTGCAGAGCAGGAAGCCGGGGTCCCGCACCAGCCGCCCGAGCGTCCGGCGCATGGCCCGGCGCGCCCCCGGAGGCGTCTCCGGGCGGGCGTCAGGAAGGGTCGCCGTCGCCGCCGCCACCAGAAGGAGCCCGGCGACCATGGCCGCGACGATGGCCTCGTCGCCGCGCCCGGCCAGCGCCCATCCGCCGGCCGTCGAGGCCAGGATGAAGGCGACCGAGCCCCAGACGCGCATCCGGCCGTAGTCGAGCCGGCGGGCGCGGGCGGTCAGCAGCGCGATATTGTCCGAAAGCGGCAGGGTCGGCCCGTGGGCAAGCGCGAACAGCAGCACGAGGCCGAGCACCGGCCAGAAGCCTTCCGCCAGCGGGAAGCAGGCGGCGACCGCCACCGAGGCGAGCGCAAAGCGAAACGCATAGCGCCGTCTCTCGCCCCGCCAGTCCGCGAACAGCATGACGCCGGGATTGACGATCACCCTGAGGAATATGCTCGCGGCCATGACCCAGGCGATGTCGGTCGCGTCCAGGCCCCGCGATTCCAGCCAGAGCGGGAAAAAGGGCTGATAGACGCCGACCATGGTGAAATAGGCGGTATAGAAGAGCGAGATGCGCAGTGCGGGGCGCGCGGTCTCCGCCATTCGGACCCGGGAGGTGCTCACGGCGCCGGCCTCGGGTATATGGAAGCGCCGACAGGGGGGGCCGGAACGGACATGGACGATTGGCGTGACGGGATTTTCGAGACCATCAAGGCGGCGGGCGTGACGCAGGTCGCCTATGTGCCGGACGCCGGGCACAGCCGGCTGATAGAGCGCTCGATCGAGGACAACGACCTGCGCGCGGTGTCGCTCACCACCGAGGAGGAGGGCGTGGCGCTGCTCGCCGGCGCCTGGCTTGGCGGCGCGAAGGGCGTGCTGCTGCTGCAATCCTCGGGCGTCGGCAACTGCGTCAACATGCTCTCCCTGGCCCGGACCTGCGCCTTTCCGCTGGTGATGCTGGTGACCATGCGCGGCGAATGGGGCGAGTTCAATAGCTGGCAGAAGCCGATGGGCGTGACGACCCAGGCGCATCTGGAGCTCTGCGGGGCGACCTGCTACCGCTGCGACCGGCCGGAGGACGTGCGCGAGACCGTCCGGTCGGCCTTCCGCTTCGCCTATTTCACCAACTCCATCGCTGCCGTGCTGCTCGGGCAGCGGCTGATCGGCGCCAAGGTGTTCGAGGAGCCGGCCTCATGCTGAACCGGAGGGAAGCCGTCAGCCGGCTGCTGGCGGACCGGGACGACATGCTGGTGGTCGCGGGGCTGGGCCAGCCCTGTTTCGACTGCTTCGCGGCCGGCGACGACCCGCGCAACTTCTATCTCTGGGGCGCAATGGGCGGGGCCGTGCCGGCGGGCCTCGGAATCGCGCTTGCGCAGCCGGAGCGCCGGGTGCTGGTGGTGACCGGCGACGGCGACGCGCTGATGAGCGCGGGCGCGTTCGCGACCGTCGGGGCCGAGGCGCCGGAGAACCTCGCGATCTGCATTCTCGACAATGAGCGCTATGGCGAGACCGGCGGGCAGGTGACGCATACGGCGCGCGGCACGGACCTGGCGGCGATGGCGGCGGCGGGCGGCGTCCGGCAGGCGTGGATGGTTCGCACGGAAGCCGAGCTGGCGGAGGCCATCGGCGCGCTCCGGCAAGCTGCGGGGCCGCTGGTCGCCGTCCTCAAAGTTGCGCCCGAAAGCCAGCCGGGCGCTCTGCCCCCACAGGACGGCCCGCACCTCAAGCGCCGGTTCCGCACCGCCGCGCTCGGCGTCGAGGACAAGTAAACGGCCGGTTGCCGGGAGTTACCGCGCCCGTCGATAGGCGCCTTGCCGATGGGCGACGCGCAGGACGAGCACGATGAGCGCTTCCGCCTGGACCTCGTAAAGAATGCGGTAGTCGCCGACGCGAAGGCGGCGCAGTCCCTGCAGGTCGCCCTTCAGGGGCACGCCCCGATAGGGATTGTCGGCCAACCGGTCTATGGCCGCAGCGACGCGCGTCCGTTCCGGCCTGCCCAAACGTTGCAATTCCCTGGCTGCGCTCCGCTTAATCCGTATCGAGAAGTTCACGCCGGACCTCGTCCCAGTCCAACACCGGGTCGTCGGGGTCGCGGAGACGGTCGAAGGCCGCGGACAGATCGTCGAAATCCTCAATATAGCGTTCGACCGCCTGGCGGATAATGTCCGCCCGGCTGCGCCGCAACTGCGTCGCGGCGCTATCCAGCGCTCCGACCAGTGAGTCCGGCAGTCGCGCGGTAACTTGCTGGGGCATAGCACTTCTCAAATGTCGTTGGATGTAACTGACATTAGCATAATGTTCGATGAGCGAAGACTCAACGCCATCCCATTGCAAAGAGAACGCGCTGCTGCGAAGACTTGGCGTTTCCCCGATCCGTCGCAATTGCGGAGGAGCCGTTCATGACCGGGCTGCCTGTCGAGTTCCAGCCGGCTATCGGGCGCGATGCGCGGGCGGTGGCGGGCCTTGCGCGGGAGGCGGACGGCTCGATCTGCGCGGTCTGGCTGGCGGCGATCGGCGGGCTGGCGCTGGCCTTCCTGCTGTTCTTCGAGCCGGCGGGCATGGCGGCGTGGATGATCTACGCCAATGCGGGCGGACTGGCGCTCTGCCTACTGGCGGCGCTCGCGCGCTGGCTCGGCTGCACCGTCCGGGCGCGCCGGATCGCCGCCGGCTGGAAGCGGGCGGGCGTCGTCTTCCTGCCCGGCGCGGAAGGGCTTGTCGAATACGGTGGCGCGGTCCACGATCCGGCGCCGCCGCCGGAGCGGGCGCGCGGGTAGAACGGCACCGGGGAGAGCGGGGCATGGCAAGGCTTGCCGGCAAGGTAGCGGTGATTACGGGGGCGACCGGGGGCATCGGGGCGGCGGCCTCGCGGCTGTTCGCGGCCGAGGGGGCGCAGCTGATGCTGGTCGATCTGGACGCGGACAAGCTCGAGGCGCTGGCCGGCGAAACCGGCGCGGCCTGGCATGCGTGCGATGTGTCCGACACGGAAGCGAACGAGGCGATTGCGGCGGCGACCGCTGAGCGCTTCGGCGGTATCGACATCGGCCTTCTGAACGCCGGCATAGAAGGCGCGCTCGCGCCCATAGCCGACTATACGGTCGAGATGTTCGACCGCGTCATGGCCGTCAACACGCGCGCCGTCTGGCTCGGCCTCAAGGCGCTGATGCCGCATCTGGAGCGGCGCGGCGGCGGCTCGCTGGTGCTGACTTCCTCGACGGCGGGCATTCGCGCCATCCCGGACATGTCGGCCTATACGGCCTCCAAGCATGCCGTGATCGGGCTCATGCGTTCGGCCGCCATCGAAGGGTCGGCGTGGAACATCCGCGTCAACACGGTCAATCCCTCGCCCATCGACACGCGCATGATCCAGAGCCTCGAGGAGATGCTCGGCGTTGCGGGCCCGGGCTCGAACCAGCCGCTCGCCGGCGCGACGCCGCTCAGGCGCTATGGCGAGCCGGAGGAAGTCGCGCGACTGATGCTGTTCCTCGCAAGCGACGAGTCCAGCTTCTGCACCGGCGGCGTCTATATGGTCGATGGGGGCGTCTCCGCCGGCAGGCTGTAGAGCGGGGGCGAGGGCTCCGGCCGGGGCGGAAACCGGACGCCAAATCATTAGAATTTTCTATGCAATATCAAACGAATAAGTATTGGAACTAATGAAAAAAGCGGGGAATCTTCGGTAGCGATAATGGCCGGAATGCGCCGCTGCGTGTATGTAGTGTGCGTTTTCCGCGTCCGGATCGCAGGGAGAACGGACTCATGAGGACGGGACTGTCGATGAAGACCTTTTGGGCGTCGCTGGCGGGGGCGGTCCCGCTTGTGATGACGGGCGCGGCTGAGGCCGGCCGTCTGGCGCCGCAGCCGCGCGTCGTCGCCAA
>JAPOZD010000221.1:0-2404 GCA_026706245.1 Alphaproteobacteria bacterium | reverse complement strand
GCTGCTGCCGCACCGGGGGGCAGAACCTGCTCGTGCTGATCGACGGCAGGCCGTACTCCTCGACCGGCGGCAATCTGGAGAGTGTGCCGCTCTCGGCCGTCGAACGCATCGAGGTTCTCGCCGGAGACAGCCTGGGCTCAATGGCCGGCACGGTGCGCGGCGCGCTCAATATCGTGCTCAGGAAGAGCCTGGACGGGTTCGAGGCGCGCACGGTGACGCGCGCGCCGAGCCGGGAGGGCGGCGACGCCTGGCAGGGCAGCGTCTTCTGGGGCGGCGCGTTCGGCGAGGGCGGACGCATGACGCTTGGCGTGGATGTCATCGACCGCCAGGAAATCCCCGGCAGCGAGCGGGTTCACAGCCGCTCCGAATGGGTCGAAGGGGGCAGTTTCAGCCAGGCCAAGAATGTCAGCCGCGGCGGCAATACCGCCTATGTCGTTCAGCGAGACAGCGGAGGCGATGTGACTGGTGTGAGGTCGGCTGCGCTGGGGACCTGCGACCCGGCGCAGGGCTATACCGGCCGGCTCAGCAATCCGCCCGGCATTACCAATGGTGACAAGGGCTGCGGCTTCGCCTATGGCGACATCTGGTGGGACACCGCCAGCTATGAGCAGCAGAGCGCCATCCTGGACCTTGACCATCCCCTCGGCGACGATGCCGAGCTGTATCTGGACGTGAACATTCGGCAGGGCGATTCGGCATTTCGCTACGCGCCTTCGGTTGGCGGATTTTCCCTCACCCCTACCCCGGGCCTGATTAGCGCAATCAACAGTGCGTCCGAAGTAGACTTTACAGTAGACAGTAATGATCGATTGTCTGTGGTGCATCGCTTCATAGGCCACGGCAATCGGGACTGGCTGACGGAATTCGAGGAATACGACATCTCGCTCGGCGCCGAGGGCCGCCTGGCGGAGGGACTCGGCTACAATGCGCGCATCAAGACCTATCGGTTCGACGCTTTCCTGACTGGCAACACCCTGGTGCATGCCGGCACGATTCGACAGGCAGTCGAGGACGGGGATTACAACCTCGTGGACCCGTTTTCCCAAGACACGGACCATCTGCAGGCAATTAAGAACAGCAGCTTGACAGAAGAAGAGGATACCGGTGGGGAGAGCCTGTCAGCCCGGTTCGCGCTTGAAGGATCCGGCTTCGCGGTCGGCGGCCGCGATGCGGCATGGACGGCAGGGGTCGAGCTGGGTCGGCTCGAAGCGCATGAGCTCCTGCGCTTTCGCCATGTCGGCGGGCCGGACAAAGGCAAAATCCGCGATGTGACGGAGGTGCTCGGATCCGGCGGGGTCAGCTATGCCGGCAAGCGGGAATTCAGGGCGGCCTTCGCGGATATGTCACTGCCGGTGGCCGACAGGCTGGACCTCAGGCTCGCGGGCCGTGCGACGGAAACCGACGATGTGGGCGGGCTCGGCTCCTGGCAGGTCGGGGCCGAATACCGCCCGCCCGGCATCGTCGCGTTGCGCGGCTCCTTCAGCGCGGCGGAGGGCACGCCTTCCATGTCGGATCTGTACGCCACCGAGAAACAGAGCCATCCCTATGTCCTGTGCGACCCGGGCGCCGGGCCTCCGCCCCGCACATGCCCGGAAAAAAATGTTCTGCAGGTGGCGCAGGAACTCACGGGCAACCCGAAGCTCGACCCCGTGAAAGGCGACAGGCTCGCCTTCAGCGCCGAGGCCCGCCGGAGGCCGTTCTTCTTGGCTGCGGAATGGTACCGGCTCACGACCTCCAAGGGCGTGGGGAACAACACCGCCACCCATGCGATGCTGAACCTGCCTGTATGCGAGGGCGAAGCGAGAGAAAACTGTATCGAGCGCAATGGCGGTGACATCACCATCCACCGGGGCTTCGAGAATGTCATCGAGAGCGAAATCTCGGGCATCAACGCCCGCTTCGGCGGCGGCATGAGAACGAGCTGGGGCATTGTCGGCATGCGGGGCGCCTGGCGCCATGTCCTCGACGCCGGGATACGGGCCGCGGGCGTGAAGGTTCGGTATCCCATTGCCCGGAACGCCGTCCGGGTCGGGTTCCTGGCGCGGCGCGGCAATCTGAGCGCCGTGTGGACCGCCAATTACCGCGCCGGCTTCAAGAACCAGACCAACACCGGGGAGTTCAAGTCCTGGACCGGCCACGACCTGTCGGTGGACTGGGCCGACCCGCTGGGGCTCAAGGGCTCCCGGGTCTCGGCCGGCGTGTTCAATCTCACCGACACGCAGCTCACCACGGACACGTCCGACCCCTCCGCCACGGACGGGCCCGTCGCGGCCGGCTGGGGCCGCACCGTCTTCCTCACCATGAACATGCGCTTCTGAGAACCGGGAGCGCCTCCGGAAAATCCTTCCCCGCTGGCCTGCCGCATGCACACATCTCCGCCGGGTGGTACGGCATTGAATTATCC
>JAPOZD010000118.1:9881-10093 GCA_026706245.1 Alphaproteobacteria bacterium | reverse complement strand
ACCTCCCGGTCAACTCCACCGGCAAGATCCTCCGGCGCGAGCTGCACACCCTGGACGACGGCGGCTGACCGGCTAGGCCCCCGCCTGTTCCCGCCCCGACCCTCTTTTCCCTCATCCCGAGTAGCGGCGTCAGCCGCGTATCGAGGGAGGCGTTTCCACCGGCGAAGCGGTCCCTTCGGCAGGCTCAGGACAGGCCCTTCGATACGCGCCCG